>JACQLK010000011.1 GCA_016204145.1 Candidatus Pacearchaeota archaeon
CAATAAAAAAGAGGTTAAAATGGCTAAAAAAAGAAAAACAACAAAAAAGAAGACCTCAAGAAAATCTTCCAGAAAAAAGAAAAGAAGATAGTTCTTGACAATTTTTCAAATTAATACAATTTTTTTATTTTTTATTCAAAAATTTTACGCTTTTTCCGGTTCTTTTTTTATTTTGGTCTCTTACAAATCGATTACTCCGTCTTTTGTCAACGCCGCAAACCTTATTCCGACGGGAAGATTTATCAAAGCGGAAATCAGCGCCATGTGCTCTTTTCCGTTTCCGGAAGCGATGCTCAATGCAACTTCGGTGCCGTTTATTTTTCCTTTCAGCTTTTTCATAAAATCGTCCTTCAAATCCTGAATTTTTTTCGCCAAGTCGATTTTTATGAATTCGGTGATATTTCCTTTCTCTTCAATTCTGAATTGAGACGAAAAGTCGTCGCCGAGAAGAAGGATTTTATCCCATTCGCCGTGCTTTATCAATCCGGAAACTTGCGCCCAGCTTCCTTCTCCGCTTGAAAGCAATGCAATCAATTCCATAATCAATTGAAAAAATATTTGTTTATAAGAATTGTTGTGAATCAGAAATGCTTATAAACGCAAATTTTCTTAGAAAAACGCCGTTAACTACATCGTTGCGGGATAGGTTCTACGCCCGCGGCGCATAATGTAGAAGGCAATAAAAGTCCCATTGGAACGCCAAAGCGTTCCGGAAGATTAAAATGGAAATCGAAAAACAACTAAAGAACGCCCTGGAAGAGTTGAGAAAAGAGCCGGGAAGAAAATTCGAGCAAACAGTCGACTTAATAATAAATCTGCAAAAGTTCGACTTGAAAAAAAATCAGGTAAATATTTTTGTAAACGTTCCGCACAAGATAAAAGAGAAAAAAATCGCGGCGTTTCTCGAAGTAAAAAATTCCAATGTTGAGACGATAACAAAAAACGACTTCAAAAAATATTCTGACAAAAAAGAAATAAAAAAACTCGTCGGAAAATTCGATTTCTTCATCGCCCAGGCAAGTTTGATGCCGTCCGTTGCCACGGCTTTCGGAAGAGTCCTTGGACCTGCAGGAAAAATGCCTTCGCCGCAACTCGGGATATTGATGAATCCAGACGACAAATCAATAAAGGAATTGAAGGACAAAATAAACCAAAGCGTCAGAATAAGGGCGAAAGAATCAAGCATAAAAATTCCGATAGGAAAGGAAAAAATGAAAGACGAAGACATAATTGAAAACATCACGGTTGTTTACAATGCGCTTTTGAAATCCCTTCCAAAGGAAAAAGACAATGTGAAAAACATTGAAATTAAATTCACAATGAGCAAGCCGGCTAAAGTGAGCGTAAAATGAAATCAAATAATAAATTATTTTCAGTCATTTGCCCGGAGGGAATTGCCAAATGAAATCCAAAAAAAATTCTTCGGAGAAAAAAAAGATCTCGGGGGGAAAAATCAAGGCAGTCAAGGAACTCTCAGAACTGATGAAAAACAACAGAACGGTGCTAATCGCATCCGTGAAAAATCTTCCGGCGTCGCAGTTTCAGGAGATATCGAAAAAATTAAGGGGAAAAGCGGAAGTAAGGGTCTTGAAAAAAAATATAATAATAAGGGCGATTGACGAGACGAAAAACGAGGACTTGAAAAAAATAAAAGAATTTGTCCTGGACAGCACCGCGGTTTTGTTTTCCGACTTGGACGGATTTGAATTGGCGTCGGAATTGCTTGACAACAAAAGCCCCGCAAAGGCGAAAATAGGGCAGGAAGCGCCGAACGACATTGAAATTGAAGCCGGACCGACGGACCTTGTTCCCGGACCTGCAATCTCGGAACTTGGCGCGTTGGGGATACAGATACAAATAGACAAAGGAAAAATAGTCATCAAAGCGCCGAAAATAATTGTAAAAAAAGGCGAAAAAATTTCAGAGGGCGCGGCGGGTTTGATGAACAAGCTTGACATAAAGCCGTTTTCCGTCGGATTCGCGCCGATTTGCGCGTTTGACAGCAAAGAAGGAAAATTGTACAGGGAAATAAAAATAGAGCGGGAGGGAACGCTGGTTGAATTGAAAAAATCATTTTCCAAATCATTGGCGGTTGCGGTGCAAATCGGATATTTCACAAGCGAGACAATACGATTCATTATCGGAAAAGCGAGAATGCATGAAATGGTTCTGGAAAAGTTCGCCGAAACAAGCGGCCCTGAAAATAAATCGGGAGAAATCGCGGAATGATTTCATCATCAATTAAAATGACTGGGAGGAAAAATAAATAATGGAATACATGTATGCTGCACTTTTGCTGCACAAGCTCGGAAAGGAAGTTACCGAGAAGAACATGGAAAGCGTTGTTGCGGCTGCCGGCGTCGGCGTTGACGAATCAAAAGTCAAGTCGCTTATCGCGAGTTTGAAAGGCGTTGACATAGAAAAGGAACTTGAAAGCGCAAGTTTGATGGCTTCTGCTCCGGCGCCTGTTGCAGGCGGAGCAAAGGAAGAAAAGAAAGAAGAAAAACCAAAAGAAGACCATGCGCCGGCGGCAGAGGGATTGTCTGCGCTATTCGGGTAATTTTATTTTTATTAGCAGACAATCTTTGCATTTTTAGTTTGGACTTTAAAGATTTCAAAAATTATTTTCCCTTAAATGTCCAAGAGAACGAATCAAGCGCCAGAACTTCGCCAAATGAAGGCATTTCGTATTCAAGACGTTTCCTGTGAAAATTTTCTCCCAAAGTGATGTGGGGGTTAAACCCAGAATATTCTTTTGAAAAAAAATCCTCATTTTTTCTTTTCCTTAAAAACTTTTCAATTTCCCTAACCGCGTCGTGTTCATATCTCAAAACAAGTTTATTTTGTCCGAAAACGCCCAGCAAATATGTCTTTGGATCAAGTTTTATCGGAAGCCGTTCGCTCAAATAACGCGTCGAGGATTCGTCCATGCAAAGATGAATCTCTTCGGAATAATAAACAGTGCTGTGAAACTCTTTTCTTGGAGTTAATCTTCTCCCAAATTTCTTGACATATTTTTCAAGAAGTTTTATACTTTCTTCATTCAATTCCAATTCTATCACGGTTCTCATTTGAAAAATTCAAAATAGGCATTTATATAAATTTAGATTATGGATTAGTTTTAATGCAAAGAACGCCCCAGTAGCTCAGAGGCAGAGCGATTGATTCGTAATCAATAGGTCGCAGGTTCAAATCCTGTCTGGGGCTTTCAATAAGAATTAAAAAACATCGCGAATATCTCTAAGAACGCCCTTAAGATAATTGCAAATTGAACTTCCAAAGAATCTTCATTTCGGATTTGATAACGGGAATTTGTTCGCTCCGCTCGCAATGAAACGACAAAATTATCGTGATAAATCCGCAGGTTTATGTTAGCATTGGTTTCTTCGGGCGGGAGGTTTGCGGGGAGATAAGGAAAATATCTTCTTAATAAGCAATCGGAAATCATGTCTTTTTAACAAAGCATGTTGCAAAAAATTTGGATTAGATTTAAAACTTCAGAAATATCCGTTATTTCATGTGGAATTTATATCAAGACGGGAAATTTCTCGAGCCGCTGAAATTTTCAAACGGGAAGAATCAGAACGATGTCGTAGAGGAAATCCTCGGACTCATAAGCGGCGGGAAAAAGATAATTTTCGTGCATGGCGAATGCGGGACCGGAAAAAGCGCGATAGCGCTTAATCTTGCAAACAGAATCGGAAAAACGTCAGTTGTCGTGCCGAACAAAAACCTGCAGAACCAATACAAGAAGGACTACGGAAACGAAAAATATCTTTTAAAAAAAGACGGCGAAAAATTAAAAATAAGCATCATGACCGGAAGGAATAACCACAAATGCAAATTTCTTGAAGACAATGAAATTGCGGTTCCTGTTTTCAAGAGGGAGGTAAACTCGAAATTAAACGACATTTTCGAGTTCAGCAAAAAAGAAACCGAAGAAAAGAAGAAAAGGGATTTTTCCGCGGACAATCCGTCGATACCGTGCAAAATCGAGATAAAGGAAAAAAATTTTTACAAGATACGGGAATTTCTGAGAAAAAATAAAAACGTGAACATGAACGGAATCGGCGGAATAAAAGATGTCAAGAGAATCCCGCTTGCCTGCGTTTGTCCTTATTGGTCCCCCGTGCTTCCTGAAAAATACGACGAGAATAAAAATCTGGAAAATGCGGAGAAAAGAACATATCAGGGATTGAACAACGTGAAATTCGCGATATACAAAAGAAAAAGCGGATGCGATTTTTACGGGCAGTTCAATTCATACATTGACTCGGACGTGATTATTTTCAATTCGCTCAAATACAAACTGGAATCCGCATTGAACCGGAAGCCGCTTACCGAAATCGAAGTAATAGACGAATGCGACGAGTTTCTCGACAGTTTTTCAAACCAAAGGACAATAAATTTTGACCGGCTGCAAAATTCGGTGATGCAGGCGATTTCTACGGGATTTGACAACGATAAAATAGCCAAGGAATTGTATGAAATCGTCAACGACATAAAAAACGATTCCGGGATAAATGACGCGGTTTTTTCAAAAAAAATAATTCCGCTTAGGGAAACAAAGGTTTATGACCTGTTCAAAATTTTCCTTGATTCGCCGGGAATTCTCGAGGACATAGACGACGAAAGCTATCTTTTTGACGTCGAAGGCACGGTTTCGCTTTTCGAGGATTTCATCGACGAGAGTTACGTGACTTTTTCAAAAAACGACAAGGCGCTTGTCGCGGACATTGTAACGACGAATCTCGCGAAAAAATTCAAGGAAATGGCGGACAAAAACAAAATCCTTGTTTTCATGTCAGGAACGCTGCATTCCGAAAAAGTTCTCAACGACGTCTTTGGAATCTCGGATTTCAGCGTTGTAAACGCTGAGACAAAACCACTGGGGAAAATTGATGTTATAAAAACGGGAATGGAGATGGACTGCAAATACGAAAATTTTTCAAACGGAAAACAAACCAGAGAGCAGTATTTGAAAGCGCTGGACAAATGCGTTGAAATCGCGAAAAAGCCGGCGCTTGTCCATGTGAACAGCTTCAACGACTTGCCGACGGAAGAGGAAATGAAGAAATTCTTAACAAAAAATTTGCTCAGCGTGGAAAAAATAAAAGAGATGCAGGACGGGGACAAAGACGGAAAATTGATACAGGAATTCAAAGACGGAAAAATAAATGTTCTTTTTACGACGAGAAGCTCGAGGGGAATTGATTTTCCCGGAGAACAATGCAACAGCATAATTTACACAAAATATCCCTACCCAAACATAAACGACGCTTTTTGGAAAATATTAAAGGCGACGAAGCCGAATTATTATTGGGACTTTTACAAGGACAAGGCGAGAAGGGAATTGCTTCAAAAAGTTTACCGAGGGTTAAGATTCAAGGGCGACCATGTTTTTGTTTTATCGCCGGACAAGAGAGTGACGGAGTTTTTCGAGGCTCGAAAAAATTAGTTATTTTGAATATTTCATGTCAAAATTTGCCCAGTCACAAGATAGAAGTAACGATTGAGATTTATTAAATAAACATATCTTAATCGTATAACCTTCAGGCGTAGTTCTTACTATTGGGCTATTTGTGTACGGGCTATTTGCATATACTTGGCTATCTCCAAAACTTACAAAATCATTAAAGTAATAATTCCCTGCTTGGGGTTCAAGAATTCCAAAATAACTTTTGCCTAAAACTTTATAATTGGAAGCAATAAGCTGATTATTTTGATAAAGATTATAATAAACTAGATAATCTGATAGATTTTCTTTTGTGCAACCGATATTATTTAATCCTATTCCCACAGCGGCGAATCTATATTCATTAAAGGAGGGGAATGCTTCATATATTACTTGAGGTCTTAATGTTCCTTTCCAAAAGCTTTCACAGTTTGCTCCATTGTCACCCCACAATTCTTGTCCGTTAACCTCACAATAGCGAGTTATACTAAAATCTAATTTAGACGTTTGAAAATTATTTTGGTTTGAACAGTCTATATTTTCTTTGCTTAATTTAAGATTAAGTACTGCTTTTACATCTGTACAATTAAACCAGTCATCAATTTTTTGCCCGCTATCTAATTTATTTCCCATAGGGCATGATAGCCTATTATCATAAACACATGATTGAGATTCTGGAGGTTTACCTGTTAGTGTATTACAATTATTTGAATCGGAACATATTCTTGTTTGAGTTCCAAGCGAACTACATTCAGAATAAGAAGAACATTGCCAATTTGGGCTACATATTTGTGCTTGATTATTTTTTTGCTCATTTACAAAATTTCCAGTTGAACTAGGATTACTTTGACTATTTCCTCCAAAAAGAGTTCCAATCATTCCAATAACAATAAGTCCTAAAAAAATACTAACTGCCCAATGCTGCCTAAACCAGTTTACTTTTGTTTCTTCAGCCATCTATTTTGTTAATATAATCAATATAAAAAACTTCTGAAGGAAGGGATTGTCTAACTCTCGGGATTTTCCACTAATTTCTCCTCTCCTATTAAGTTGCAGGAGTTAATCTATATCAAAACCAAGTTCTTTCAAATCCTCTTCAATATCCATAAGTACTGCTTTTGTATTTTCTCCTCTTGCTAAACGAGCTTGGAAAGTATCCCAATCATCTTCAAATCTTTTCTTGATTTCTTCATCCATAAAATTATACCTAAACGGTGTTTTTATTATTTTCTAATCTGATATTCCTGAAATTTTGTAACCCTTCGAATAATTAACATTCTCTTATCAAAATAATTTACTAAACCAATTAATGATTTTTTCAAATAATCCTTTTTTATAATTCTCTTCTTCAGTTTTTATCACATTTCCAGTTATTTTAACCGTGTCTTCTTTTTTTTGAATCTCTACGGAGATATTATTCTCATTCTTTTCTTCATTAATTATAGGCAAAAATAATTCACTTATATCATTAAATGACCTCTTACTTTCTGCAAGAGTTACATTTGCGTTTGCCACGCCATTATCAAAAGAGATGCTATTGATAATAAATTTGGAATTATTGTTTAATGTCAGTGTTTTATTTTTTAATGACGTGGAATTATTATTTATAAAAAAGACAAAATCGCTGTTATTCTCGCTAAATCCTACTGAATAATTTTTGTTTAATCCAGAAAAATAGAACGTTTCATTTTCCCTAAAAAATAAGTTTCTCACTATAGTTTCTCTATCGTTGTAAGTTTCTGTTATTTTTATTCCCTCTTTTTGTTCGCACTTCTTATCATTGCACCTATTACTTTGACATTCAAAATCATTCTTGCAAATTTCTCCTGTAATTTTCTGATAAACAAATTTATATTCACCCTGTTCACAGTATAAATAAGATTCATTTCTCCAAGAAAATTTTCTATTTTTGTATTCTGGTTCTATTGTAATTCTTGCCCCCATGCTATAACATCTTTGGTCTTTATCACTCCAACAAAATTTCAGTTGATTACAATCTTTCTGTTCTTGGGATTTTTCAGGTTTAATTGTTTGAGATTCAAGAGAAGTTATTGTGGAACTTATTGTTATTCCATTAGAGGATTCTTCGGCACTAGAACAAGTAGTTCCATCCGGAGAGATTGAACAAATTATAAGAGGTGTTGCGGAGCTAACAAAATAAATCATAGACACAGCTAAAAAGAAGAAAATTCCCAAGATGATTTTTTGTTTTCTTTCCATTTTCTTTATCATAAACGCCCCCACCAGGAATCGAACCTGGAAGCCCATAGGGCTCCGCTCTCAAGGCGGATGCAGTACCATTGTGCCATGGAGGCTTGCTTCGCAGCCAAGCGTCACCTTTCAAAAAAGATGCCGCGAGGCGTAATTTTTCAACATATCCGAGAATTAAAAAGATTTGCTATTTGATTTTTCATTACAACAATGCTTAAAAAATTGAAACGCCCTTGGTTTTTATGTCTGAGGCATTGACTGAATTGGAAAAGAAAATAATCTCGAGTTTCGGCATGAGGACTTCCAGAGGATTTGGAATTTTCTCGGAATATTTTCTAAAAATTTACGGCGAGCAATTCCAAGTGAATGAAAAAATTTTAAGAAATAGAATGGACTTCCTCAGAGAAAGGGGAATTTTTGAAATCGGCGAAGATGGAAACTATGTTCTCGTCGCGGACAGCTTGGAATGCGTTGAGTGGCAAAAATCTTTGAATCACGCTTTTGAAAATATGACTTCTGACGATTTGGATTGGATGTGCGGAACAGGAAGATATTCTCAAGGTTAACGCAAATTCTCAATATTTATTGCTCCGCGCCAGATTTCATCAATGCTCGCAACCCCGCTCGTTTTGGATTCCAAGAATTTGACTCGCAGAGTTGCTCGGCTTCGCTAAAAGAAAAAATGTTAATGTAAATCCGCGTTGTGAATATTAATGGAAGGATTATCGGTTAAAATAGGTTTGTCGGAGGGGATAGGCGACTTCGCGAGATGATTTTATTTTTCTGGTTATCTAAAGTTCTGCCGGGTGGGCGGCGGGGGATTGGTGGAG
>JACQLK010000013.1 GCA_016204145.1 Candidatus Pacearchaeota archaeon
CCGCCCGAAGAAAAGAAAAATTAATTTTCTATGAAATTCTGAATTGTAATTAGAATTGTTTTATTGGAATTCTTAGATTGACGTTAAATTAATAATTGCTAAGCCAAAATTTTTTCCAAGGGTCTTAAATTACTCTCGGGAATTGTATATAGTCCAGTTACAAATTTTGGAGCCAAAGGAATTGTTTTAGAATTTGTTTTGGAAATTTCAATTTGCATTCCATCGTAATATGGCTGATGCTTAAATCCTCTTCCATTATAAAATGAAGCGAAGAATGAACCGAATCTGTTTGTTATTTGAAGCAAACGTTCTCCTTGAAGAGGACTGTCATAAACAACTATTTGTCCGACGTGGTATTTTGGTTTTGACATATTCCCGATAAGTTAATTTGGTTTTTATAGATTTATATTATTCATTTTACCACAATAATTCTTATAAATTTGAAGAAATCATTTTGTTAATGCCGGAATCTGTAATAAAAATTTCTTGGGAGACGGTTGAGAGACCGGGATATTTCGGAAAGAAGAGAGATGAATTGGAAGATTTTTGGAATTTTAATTATCCTCAAGGATGGAGAATTGCATGGCAGTGGGGAGAACAGGTTTTAACGAGACCGCTTGCATTGCAAATTTATGAAGATGCTTATTTTGAATTTTTGAAAAACAATCCAGAAATTTTAAACTGGATTACCTCAACAGCGTCGGATGTTTACGATACCTCGCCGTCAAATGTCAAATCTGGATTAAATTATGACGAACAAGAAACTCCTAATAATCATTTTCATGACATAGCGATAAGAAGGGCTGTTTTAAGAAACGGAAGAAAATTTTTAGGAGACCGTCTTGTTGAAGTTAGAAAACCAGGAACCGAGGGAGCGAGATTAAGTCCTTATTCCATTCCTTTTCATTTGCCTAATTTAATTTATCAGGGAGAGGATATAAAAGATTACAATTATCTTAAAGTTTCTAATCATCGGATTTGGTGGAAAACATTAGGCAGAGAAAGAGGGATTGAGCATACTGTTGAAGAATTTTATCAGCACAACAAGCTTTTGCAAAAAATGGCTTTTGGCTAGAAGTTAAGAATTCAAAAACTCCACTTCCTCTTCCGTCAATTTCAATTCTTTCTGCGACTCGGGATTCTTCAAGATATTTTTTATCATGTAAAACTCACTCATCGCCCTCTTTTCCCCTATATGGGCGAATTTTGAATATTTCTGCGCAATGGATTTCTTTTTTGCGTCCTTTTGATTGTTGAGCCAGAGCTTCAAAATTCTCTCGGGTTTTTTGTAGCTTGTAAATCCCGCGGGAATTCTCTCGGGCTTTTTCGACGCCGAAATTCCGTAGCTCATGAAAAAATTTTCATAGAGCAAAAACCTCCAATATTGCTGCCGGTAAATTCTTTTTTTGAAAATGTCTGTTTTGCTGAGCAAGTTGTATGCTCTCGCGAGTTCTTCGTTTCTGTATTCCGCCGGAATGTTTTCCTCAATCCAGAGCATTATCTCGTCAATCGGCATGTCAACGCGGTCAAGAATTTTTATCGTCTCTTCTGTCGGCTTTCCCTTGAAAATCAGCCGCAGCGCGTTGAAGATGTCAACTTCCTTGTTTCTCTCGTCGGTTCCGACGCTTCCATCTTTTATTTCCGACTCTGTTTGCAAATCATTTATCGCCGCCCTCAGGTCGCCTTTTGCATTTATCGAGATTTTGTAAATTATTTTTTCGTTGAGCATTCTGTTTTCTTTTTTCAAAATGCTTATCAGAATTTCCCTTATTGTCCTGTAGCTTATTTCCTTGAACTGCACCATCTCTGCTTTTTTTCTCAAGGGAGAGAGCTCTTTTTTCCAGATGTCGTTGGCGGTTATGACGACGGGATACTGAGTCAGGATTATCAAAGAGAGCAATTCCGTCAGCCCCCCCCAATCAACCGCGGATATTCCGTCGACTTCGTCGATGAGAATTATTTTTCTGTTTTTGAAAAGCGATTTTTGCTCTATTGCAGGACGAAGTATCTCGTTCAGTTTTTCCCGGTTTCTCAAGTCGGACGCGTTCAATTCAAAAATTTCCGAGTTTGTCTCTTTTGCAATCGCGTAAGCCAATGTTGTTTTTCCGGTTCCGGGAGGGCCGTGAAGAATTATGGTTTTTTTCTTGGGAAAATTCTCAAAAAAGATTTTCATTTTCGCAACCGCCTCATCCTGTCCTATGATTTCGGAGAATTTTTTCGGACGATATTTTTCAGCCCAGGTCATTTTAATTTCCTCCTTTTTCCAGCAGCATATCGCCGTATGAATTTCTTATTAAACCTTTCCCATTAATTTTCAACAATTGCAGGTAATAATTGCATTGTTCCAAAAGTTTATTTTTTCCAAGGTCTCCGTTGTAATCTATTGCTTCAATTTCCACGAAATTTCCCAACCCGTTAACTTCATCAACATGAAACCTGACATTATTTATAAGATAAATCTCCCTTGTTTTCTCAACTACTGCTAAAATCCCAAGAGATTTAATCAATATTCCTATGAGTTCTGAATCTGGTTTTTCTAATAAGATAACGTCAGATTGTTTTGGTCCTTCAATATTTTCTCTTTCATAATAAACCAAACGATTTTCTATGTTTCCGTTACGAAATTTTAATCTTCCCGTTTTTGTTTTAAAATAAGTGTCAATTTGATGGTCTCTTCCGTGATATTCCGCGCCATTTTCTCGGAGAATTAATTTTATTGCCTCGGGATTTTCACATTTAGTTTTTATTTCAATATTTATCAGATTCATTTTATCAAAGACAAATCTCCGTTTAATATTTTAGGCAGAGTTCCTAATATTTCTGTTTGGTACGGTACATCCGGAACCGGATTTAATAGGTAAATTCCTTTTTGCAAATATAATGCCAATCCCATTTCCATTAATGTATTTGCTCCAATGTAATTTGCAATATTCTTTTTATCAAAGTTCGCCACTAAAATTGAATTGCTCCACTTAATTTTTTCAAAATGTTCCAATATATCCACTCTTTTTTTTGAGCCATACTCCTCAGGGGCGATTTGCAGATTTTTTCTTAATTGATTGTAGTGTTCTACCGATAAGAGATTTCCATTCTCATCGGCAAATCCCTCAATTGGAATTCGAACTTCATGCGACATCTTTTCAAGTTGAGATTTTGTTCTCAGCATTTCCTCGTAAAATGCCATGCTTCCGCAAATTGTAATTTTCATTTTCTTTTGTAAAGTTCTTTTCTTTCTTGAAATTTTTTTAAAGTATTTTCGGCGTACAACGGTAAATTATCAGGATTTATGCCTAATTCATATAATACCGATATAAAATTAAAAATTAAATCGCCAGTCTCTTCTTCAACATGCTCCTTGCTTCCAGCGGACTTTGAATAAATTCCGCGAAGTTTTTGGACCGCATCATTAAATTCTCCAAGTTCCTGCGTTAATTTATTTAAAACTGCATCGGCATTAATTCCGCATTCCTCTTCCATTATTTTTGCATCTTTTGCGATATCACTAAGTTTTCTTGTCATTTTACCCCTTCCCCAATCCCGAAAGAACGAAGCTCGCGAGAAGGGATTGCAATTGTATGAAAGGGTCGCTTCCTTCGATTATCCTGAATTCGGCTTCGCCGGTTTTTTCAGTGAGGCGAACTTTCAACTCAGGCTCTATCTGAAGAGTCCAGATTTCTTTTTGAATCGCCTTTATCATGTCCTGTCCCGAGACGCTTTGTTTCATCATTATTTCAAAGAGCTTGTCTTTTGAATTTTGAAAGTCGCCGGAAAGAGCGTAATCGAGGACGATTTTGATATCTCTCGGTTTTGTGTTTGACATCACCGTGGAAATCAACTCCGCGGAAATCGACGGAGAAATAGACGATGTTGACTGCAAAATGTTTATGCACTTTCTGCAATCGCCCTCGCTTCCTTCGTAAATAACGTCAATCGCGTCTTCTGCAATTTTCAAGTTTTCGTTTTCGGCGATTTTTTTTATTATTTTTTCGATGTCTTTTTTTTCAAGCAATTTGAAACGAAACATGACGCATCTCGATTGAATCGGATCTATGATTTTGCTTGAATAGTTGCACGAAAGAATGAACCGACAAGTCGAGGAATAATTTTCCATCGTGCGCCTTAGGGCTTGCTGCGCCTCCGGGGTTAAAGCATCCGCCTCGTCGAGAAAAATTATTTTGAAAGGCACTTCACCGAGGGATTTTGTTCTCGCGAAATTTTTCACTTTGTCCCTTACTATGTTTATTCCCCTCTCGTCGCTTGCGTTCAATTCAAGGTAATTTTCCCTCCATGTATCTTTGTATAATTCTTTTACGATAATCAGCGCGAGGGTTGATTTTCCCGTGCCGGCGGGGCCAGTGAGAAGAAGATGCGGAATGTTCAGCGAGTTTGTCAATGACTCAACCCTCTTTACTATTTCATTCTGTCCGACCATCTCGGGAAACTTGCCTGGGCGATATTTCTCAGTCCATATTTCAGAAACCATTTTAGTTTTATTTGGCAACAAGTTGCCGCGCCAATTTTCCCTCTGGCACAAGGTTAATTTCTAAAAAATCGGCGGCTTATAAAGATTATTATGGTAAAAATCGGGAAGAAAGTATGGAATTTATTATTCCAACCAATTTTCCATGTTTTCCAAATATTCTTTAATTTGAATTGCGCTAATGAAAGATTCTTAAATCAATTTCTTTTCGTTCATCATATGCGAGCGATTAAATTCAAGGGAGGATACGACAGAAATCTCTCTTACATTTTGTTCGACGAAAAAACAAAAAAGGCGGTGGTCATAGACCCTTTCAAGGAGATAGGCATTTATTTGGAGAAGGCGAAAGAATTGAACCTTGAAATAACCGGAATTTTGAACACTCACGAACACAGAGACCACGTCGTCGGAAACAGCTTTTTCGAGAAAAAAGGATTTGAAATAATAAAGCCGAAAAAGAATTTTATAGCTGTTGGAAATTCAAAAATAAGAATAATAAAAACACCCGGGCACACGCCGAACTCGGTTTGTTTTCTTGAAAATGGAAAAGTTTTCACAGGAGACACTCTTTTTGCGAAACGCGTCGGCATTGTAAGAACAATTGAGACGACGCGGGAGCTTTACGGCAGTTTGAAAAAATTGAAAAAACTTCCAAACAAAACGCTTGTTTATCCCGGGCATGAATACGAAATTGAAATTCCCACGACAATCGGAAAAGAAAAAAAGCAGAATCCTTATCTGAAATGCGGAAATTTCAAGGAATTCGACGCGCTGATTTCAAAATGGCGCGATTACGCAAACAAAAGATATTTTGCAAGACGATTGAAGTGGCTGAAATACAGATATATAAACGGATTATTTAGTTCTTGATGTTCCCGTCCTAATTCGCAAACCCACTCGTTTTGAATATGAAAAACTCATCCCTCCCCCAATCCCCCGCCACCCCCAATTAAAATTTATAAATTCTGATTTCTTGTTAAAAAATGGCAAATGATTTTGGATTTAATATGAAATCAATTAAGATTAAGCCGATTGATATTTATGGTTATCAAAATAAGAAAAGAAAGAGAGCGTTGGGAAGAAGAGATAGAGATATTCTTTATTTAAGGGCAAAAGGCAAGTGCGAAGGGTGCGGGAAAAAATTGCTCCAGCCAGAAATGCAAATGGGGCACAATAAGGCGTATTCTAAAAACGGTGCTACAACATTAGCTAATTCAATCTGTTTATGTTATACCTGTAATAAAAATCAGGGAACAGGGACTATAGAGACGTTAAAAAAGAAATTAGCCGGAACTTACGGGAAGAGAACTAAAAAAATTTCTCAAAAAAAGAAAGTTAGTAAAAATTATCCTAACAGACAAATCTTTTCCGATTCAATGTTTCTGCCTAAAAAATTTGACCCATTTAATTCTAAAATCTAAGAAGAATTAAATTAACTTGTTCTTCTCAACTTTCTTTAATTCGGATTTTAAACGAATTAATGAAAATTACGATGTCCTACGTAATTTTCTTTTTCGCTTTTCCTTTTTCAATCGCTTTCGCTGCCATTTCCATCGCATTTGCCAGCGCTTTTTCCATCTTCTTGAAGAGCGTTTCATGAATAGAAAATAGAAAATCTGTTTTTAAAGATTATGTTTTACAATTCAAATCTTTTCTTTACGCGGTATTTGACCTCTTCGTGGATTTCTTCAATGCGTTTTTTCCCTCTTTCAATCACGACGCAGAAGTCCGCGTTTTGTTTTGCTATTTCCAAAAAGCCGTCTCTTACTCTGTCAAAAAATTTTCCGTGATTTTCCAGCGCCCATTGCTCAATTCTGTCCCTGTCTCTTTTTAGAGCCAATGCTTCTTCCACGGAAAAATCGAGGATAATGGCCAAATCGGGTTTTATTCCCCGGGTCGTCATTTCATTAAGGTATTTTATTGTTCCCATGTTCATCCCCCTTCCATAACCCTGATACGCTTCGGTTGAAATATAACTTCTATCTGAAACCACGTGTTCGCCTCTTTCTATCGACGGAATTATCACCTCTTCAAAAAGCTGGTTGCGCGACGCTTCAAACAAGAGGAGTTCTGTTATAGGTTCCATCCTATTATTTCTCTCATCCAAAAGCGTTGCCCTTATGCTTTTTCCAATGTTTGTTCCTCCCGGCTCGCGCGTTTCAACGCAGTCGATATTCTTTTTTCTAAGATACTCCGCAAGCAATCTTGCCTGGGTCGATTTTCCCGAGTAATCAATTCCGTCGAAAGCAAGATATTTTCCTTTCATTTTAATTATTTGGAAATTCGCTTATAAGGCATTGTTGTTGTTTAAAATATATTTTGCATTTTGAAATCATTTAAAAAGAAATTTGATTTAAAGAATAAATAAAAAATGAGCGAGCAAATTTATCAAACAAAGAGATTGACTATTCCCGCCGCAGAGGAAATTTTGGGGATAGAATTTCCAGTTTTGGATCACGGCTTTGTCAGATTGATTGATTACATGGGCGGCGACCCCGCGATAACCGAAGGCGCAAGGGTTTCTTACGGAAGGGGAACGAAGCCGATTAATTTGGAGAAGGGATTGATTCGAAATTTGATGAGAAAAGAACACACAAGTCCGTTTGAAATGGTTGAACTCAAATGGCATTGCAAGATGCCGATTTTTGTGGCGCGACATTGGATAAGGCACAGGACGGCAAATGTTAATGAAGAAAGTTTAAGATATTCTCTTCCCGAAAAAGAATTTTACATACCGGGTCAGGGAGAGGTTAGATTTCAAAGCATTACAAGCAAACAGGGGAGCAGAGACGAACCCGTACCGACAGAAATAGCGAAGAAGGTGATTGATTTCATCGCCCATCAAAGCGAGAGTTCAATGGAAAAATACGAGGAGATGATTCAAAATGACATCGCCAGAGAACTCGCAAGAATCGGGCTGCCGATTAATATTTACACTCAGTGGCACTGGAAAAATGATTTGCACAACACTTTGCATTTTTTGAAGTTGAGAACGGCTCCCGACGCCCAATACGAAATCAGGCAGTATGCAAACGCAATGGGAAAAATCGTGAAAAAAATAGCGCCTATCGCATATGGGGCGTTTGAAGATTATGTTCTCAATTCAATGACATTATCCGCGCTTGACATAAGGGCTTTACAAGGATTAATGCAAGGCAAAAGTATTGACGAGGTCGCGGGAAATATTTTTGAAAGCAAAGGAGAAAGAAATGAGTTTATGGAGAAATATCAGAGGTTAAACAAATAATCAATCCTTGACTTCTATTTTCATGCTGACGCTTTTCGGAATTTGCAATCGCATAATGCTGTGGAGAACTTTTTCATTTGCTGGCAAGTCAATCAGGCGACGATGGATTCTCATTTCAAATCTGTCGAATGTCGCGGTTCCGTTTCCGCAAGGCGATTTTCTCGTCGTGACTTTGAGTTTTTTTGTCGGCAATGGAACAGGGCCGCTTATCACAATGCCGGATTTTTTCGCCAAATCCTTTATGGAATTGCAAATATTGTTGAGCGTTTCTATGTCCGTGCTGTTGAGTTTTACGCGTACGACCGGCATGGTAATTTTATAAGAAATTGATTTAAAAATCTTTGCCAGAATAAATTTACAACCTTGCCGCTAAATTCAGGATTTTATCCCCATGAAATTCCTTCCAAATCCTCCAATCTAAAACCGGTGATATTCGGGACTAAATCCGGATTTTTCACAAAACTAAAAATTTTTTCTCCCTGTTCAGATTCTATTTCAAAGACCGCGGAAACGACGTGATCCAGATACATTAATTTGTAAACCGTGTTCCCAGGAACGCAATGACCGTTGCACAGGCTATTCCCCTGAAATCTAAAGTCGGACTCATTATAATTTTCTCCCCTTTCTTTTAATGTTTTGCACGCCTCTTTTTTTATCTCTGCAAAAAATTCGTCTATCGTAGCATATACCCCATTTTTTCTTTCTTCAGTATTCCCTAAATTTTCAATATCCATCTGAATTCGAACAGGTTCCGGGAGATTTTCCATTTTTTGTATTTTACAAAGGATTTTGCAATTTAAAAACATTCTTCTTCCGGATGCTTTGTTTAGAAAGCCCAAGATCTTCTACTTATTAAACAGAATGTCTTCTTTATCCCGCCTTCTCGCAACCTCTCGTTTTGGATTTCACAAACTCATCCCTCCGCAGAAATCTCTCAAAGGAAAGCAAAATTTAATAACAAACAAATTTCTTTCCCACCAACCGAACAAAAACCAATTTTAATCGATAACAACTTCTATTAGAATTTATGATTGAGGTTTTATATTAACATCTTTCAACTAATTCTCGCGAAATTACTCTCCTCGCAACCCGACTTTATTATTAATAATTTTAAAATAGTTAAAGTCAGATTGCTCGCCCGTCCCGTAGGAACAATTTTAACGATAAAACGCGGATTTACAGTTATCATCTTTTATTCTCATAAGCGAAGCGAGGCAATTTTTTGACTCAAATTTAAACGAAAATCTTTTGTTAAAAATTTTCTTGTTGATTTCAGTAATCCAATCCCAAGAGCGAGAACGCGAAATCGAAAAATCTCAAAAGTCCTTCGAGAATTATTATGAACGCGAAATAATTAAAGATGTTTCCAAGAAGATTTGCCACCCCCGCAATGTTGCCGATTATTCCCGCAAATTCGAAGAACCCCGGCGATAAAATTGACACGGCAAGCAAATTCAGCGGGAGAAGTTTCGCGAGTTCAAGCGACATTTTGTGGCTGTAATAGGCGGTCATTCTTATCGCGGCGACAACCGCCGCGGAGATTATCAGGACGTTGTTAACATCCAATTCCGCATTCAATATTATCAGCGATATTGCGAGAAAGGAAAACCATACAAAAACAAGAAACGGGAGTATCACTATGTATTCGAGAAAGTAAAAAAATCCCCCGAGCGTTCCGTGTTCGGAAGTGTTGTATCTGTTGAGATTTATTCCGAAAATATTTTTTTTCGATATGAATTTGCTGAATTTCCATACGAGAATAAGATAAAAAAATATCAGGACAACCGTGAAAAAAAGCGTCACAAACGCCCGTGAAAATGGAGGCAGCGACGAGATTATAAAATTATACAATCCAACAAGTTCGCCGGTTGTGCTTATCGCCTCTGCCATTTTACATTTTTATTTTAATAACCAATTTAAATAAGTTTAAAAATTTGCTTGATTTGAACAAAGCATGATTGACATCAAATTGCTCAGAGAAAATCCGGAAATTTATAGAAAAAATCAGAAAAAAAGAAATTTGGATATTAATGTAATTGACCGGACTATTTCTTTGGATAAAGAATGGAGAAATGCAAAGCTTGGGGCGGACAATTTGCGTTCCGAGAGAAACAAAATCTCCGAGGATATAAATCAGGCGAAGAAAAAAGGGAAAGATATTTCCTTGTTGATAAAAAGGGCGAAGGAAATGCCGGAAAAGTTGGCAAAGACGGAAGAACAAGAAAAAGAAATTTATGAAAAATTAAAAGGAGAATTGCTGAAAATTCCGAATTTGCTTGACGATTCTGTTCCTGTTGGAAAAGATGATTCCGAGAATGTCACGGTAAAGACATGGGGCAAAAAAATAAAATATTCTTTCGAGCCAAAGAGCCACGTTGATTTAATCAGAGAGCTTGATTTGGCTGATACGGAAAGAGCGGCCAAAGTCGCAGGATCCAGATTTTATTATCTCAAGAACGAATTGGTTATTCTCAACAATGCAATCATGAGATTTGCCCTGGATTATTTGAAGAAAAAAGATTTCACTCTCGTGCATCCCCCGTACATGATGAACAAGGCGGCATACGGCGGGGCTGTCTCTTTGGATCAATTTGAAGAAACCTTATACAAAATAGAAAACGAAGATTTGTATCTCATTGCAACTGCGGAGCATCCTCTTGATGAAATGCATTCGGGAGAACTCCTGAACAAGTCGTCCCTCCCTTTGGTTTATGCTGGAATTTCTCCGTGTTTCAGAAAAGAAGCGGGAAGTCATGGAAAGGACACAAAGGGAATTTTTAGGGTTCATCAGTTTGACAAAGTTGAACAATTTGCAATTTGCGAGCCGGAAGATTCTTACAAATGGATGGAAAAGTTTTTAAAAAATTCCGAAGAGTTTTTTCAGGCATTGGAAATCCCGTACAGGGTTGTAAATGTTTGTTCCGGAGATATTTCAAAGAGGGATGCAAAGCAATATGACATAGAAGCGTGGATGCCTGTTCAAAATGCTTATCGGGAAGTTGTGACTTGCGACAATTGCACGAATTGGGTTTCAATGAGGTCAAATATTAAATTTGAGGAAAAAGGGGAAAGGGATTTTGTTCATACTGTTGATTGCACGCTTGTTGCTAATCCGAGAGCAATCGTCGCAATCCTCGAGAATCACCAGCAAAAAGACGGTTCGGTAAAAATCCCGAAGGCGCTTTGGAAATATACCGGATTCAGGGAGATAAGGGCGGAGAAGATTGAAGAAAAGAAGAAGAGCAAGGGAAAAAAGTTGGCGAAGAAAAAATAAGCCCCGCCGGTCCAAAGAAACAAAAAATAAAATTATTCTAAAAAAAGGTTAACCTAAAAAACTTTATCGCGTTATCCCTTATAACTTGGCAGTAATTTTATTGAATTAAAATTTTTATCAGCGAGAGAATTGGCGGAGCCAGTTTTGATAGTTGTCAATCCAGTTTGAATAAGAATTCAAATCTCCTTCATCCTCAATAAATTCGCGTTCGTGACGACGGTGATTGACGAGAGCGCGTCCATTCTCTTTTTTAGAAAAAGAAGCAAAAAAGCAGGCGGACAATACAAAAACAGCAAACCAAAAGTTATTTATATCCTTATCATTTATTGTAATCATATACGCTCATCCTTGCTTCGGCAAGGGATGGGCACTTTTTCATATGAACCGAATTGCTGTTTTTATTGATGGTAATAACTTTTATTTTGGTTTAAGGAAACTTTACGGAAAAGATAAAAGTTTGAAGAATTTTGATTTTCAAAGTTTTGCTAATTTTTTGGCGGGCGAGGGAAAAGTCATAGGAATTTATTATTATAATGCTCAATTAGACAGAGAATTTAATTCCAAGAAATTTCAAAGTCAAAGGGAATTTTTTGCTAAATTAAGGAAAATTCCTAATTTTAATCTTGTTTTATGCAAACTATTAAAACGAAATATTGCAGGAACAAATAAGCATTATTACATAATAAAGGAAGATGACATAAATATGGCAGTTGATATGGTTGATGGTTCTGCTGATGATAATTTTGACGTTGCTGTTTTAGTTTCGGGCGATGGCGATTTTGTTCCCGCTGTTCGTTCTGTTAAAAGAAGAAATAAGAAAGTTCAGAATGTTTATTTTGATGGAAGTTCATCAAGAAACTTAAAGGATCATTGTGATGAATCTCTTGCACTAACAAAAGAAATTCTAAAAGATTTTTTTAAAGATTAAATAAGAGAATCCTCTTCATACGAAAATATCCTACAATTTAATTCTTTTCCTAAATCCTCTTCATCCTCAATAAATTCGCGTTCGTGACGACGGTGATTGACGAGAGCGCCATTGCTATTTCCGCGATAACCGGATGCAGGAATCCCGCCATTGCGACCGGAATCGCGATTGTGTTGTATGCGAAAGCCCAGAAAAGATTTTGTTTTATTTTGCCGAATGTCGCCTTTGAAAGGTTTATCGCCTGAACGACTCCGGCAAGCGAGCCCTTTGCGAGGACAATGTCTCCGGATTCAATCGCTATGTCTGTTCCGGTTCCCATAGCTATTCCCACGTTGCTTTGCTTGAGAGCGGGAGCGTCGTTTATTCCGTCGCCGACAAAAGCCACAAAGCCGTTTTTTTGCAGTTCCTCGACCTTTTTCGCCTTGTCTTCGGGAAGAATGTTTGCTATGACTTCTGAAATCCCGACTTCTTTTGCAATTGTTCTGGCTGTTCTTTCATTGTCTCCCGTAATCATGATTGTTTTGTAGCCGTCGCGGTTTAACATAGTCACCGCTTGTATTGAATCGTCTTTTACGGCGTCGGCAACTCCTATTACTCCGATTGCGTCCTTGTTTTCAGAGACAATCATTGTCGTGTAGCCGAAGTTTTCAAATCCCTCTATTTTTTCCTCAAACTCTTTGAATGAAATATTTTTTTCTTTCATCAGCGCCGCATTTCCAACCATTATTTTTTTTCTTCCGATCGTTCCTTCGATTCCCATGCCTCTTATGATTTTAAATCCCGACACCTGCTTGTATCTCTTCAGTTTCGCGTGTTGAACAATCGCGTGCGCAATAGGATGCTCGCTTAATTTTTCAAGCGAGGCGGCGAGTTCAAGAACGTAATTTTTGTTTTTTCCTTTAGTGTAAATTTCCCTTACTTCCGGCTTTCCTTTTGTTATCGTTCCCGTCTTGTCAAAGACCACTGTTTTCACATCCTTCATTGTCTGAATCGCCTCGCCCTTTCTTATCAAAATTCCGTTTTTTGCGCCCATGCCCGAGCCGACCATCAATGCCGTGGGTGTTGCCAAGCCGAGGGCGCACGGGCATGCAATTACGAGAACAGCCACGCCTATTCCGAGAGCCCTGCTCAAGTCCCCTCCGAGGTACCACCACACTGCAAAAGTAATCAGGGCAATTGCAAGTATTGAAGGAACAAAGATGCTTGTGATTTTGTCCGCCATTTCTTGAATTGGAACTTTTGTTCCCTGCGCCTCTTCAACTAATTTTATGATGTGCGCCAGAAAAGTGTCCTTGCCGATTTTCGCCGCTTTTATGTACAGAATTCCGTCCTGATTTATTGTGGCTCCGATTACCTTGTCTTTTGGATTTTTTTCCGCAGGCATGCTTTCTCCCGTAATCATGGATTCGTCGACGCTGCTCGCCCCCTTGAGAACGATTCCGTCGGTAGGAATTTTCTCGCCGGGTTTTACAATCATTACATCTCCTATCTTGATTTCCGAAATCGGAATTTCAATTTCTTCTTTTCCCTTTAAAATTCTTGCGTTTTTCGCGCCCAATTCAAGCAATTTTTTTATTTCCTGCGAAGCGCGGCCTCTTGCAATTGATTCAACGTATTTTCCCGTCGTGTAGAATGCCATAATCATCGCCGAAACGCCCGAATAATCCGCCATGAACCCGAAATAGCTGAAAATTCCGGTCAGGTAGGCGACGATTGTTCCCAAAGAGATAAGGGAATCCATGTTGAAATAAAACGTTAGCAATCCACGGATTCCGCCGCGAATTGTTTCCCATCCGAGGAGAAAGACAACGGGGAAACCAAGGACAAGAAATATCATTACGAGATAATTCTCCGGAACCAAGCTGACGCCGAGAATCCTTTCAGACAGCATCAAGATTGCGATTGGAATCGCAAAAAGCCACGACCATAGGGTTCTTTTCTTCCACGATTTTATTTCCGTGTCTTCCACCGGTTCGTCGTGATGATGCCCGTTCATGCCGTGTTCTTCGTGGCTCATTTTTTTCATGTCGTACATTTTCATTTATATTTATCCTTAAATTGTTTCCAAGATATTGGTTTTGCCCAATTTTTTAATGGAACATTATTAAGAATTTGTTTCTTTTCTTGTGGATTCCCGGAATAAGTATCAACTGCTTCTTCTAAAATTCTAACTTTGTAACCATGCCAGTTTAATTCTTGGGCAAGAGACAAAACACAACAATCAAGAGTTAATCCAATTAAAATAATTTCTTCGGCATCTTTTGGTTTTCCAACAGCTTGTTCTAACCATTTATTAAATAATTCGGGATTTTGATAAGGAAGTCCTGGTTTTTTATTTGCAACTCCGATATTTTCTCTAAGCCAAATTGGCGAATTCATACATTTAATCCAAGTATTATTCAATTTAACATCTTGAGGAACTTCAGAATCATAACCTCGTTCCCCAGGATGACATAAATCTCCCCTATCTCCAAATCTCGGTTGGCGATAATCTGAAATTATTTCGGCAATTTTTATACTATGTTTTCTCAAATAAGGTGCAAGAGTGCTTTTAATAAAATCAACACTTTCTCTTTGTTCATAACAAATTCCTTCCTTCTCCGTGAAATCTTTCTGAAAATCTACTGATATAATCTTCATATTATTCCCCCTCAATTCCTACCAATTTATATCCCGCCCTTGAAACCGCTTTTTGCAGTTCTTCGTCTTTGACGGAGTCGTCGCATTCCACAAATCCTTTTTTCGTCATTAAACTCACGACGGCGTTTTTTATTCCGGGCGTCTTTTTCAAACTTTTCTCAATGTTGCTCGCGCAAGAGGCGCAGTGCATTCCGTGAATCAAAAGTTTTATTTTTTTCATTTTATTTTTCCTCCTTTCAAATGCGTTTCGCGTTTGATTGAAAATTTATTTTCTTTATTATTCCACAACAAGAGTTCCGGTTCCCATGCCCATAGAGCACGCGAAACGGAATGTTCCCTTTTTAGTTGGCGTGAATTCAACGTAATCGTCCGGCGTCTTTAAATATTTTGCAATGCCGAAATCCCTTATTGTAAAGCTTCTCAGGCATCCGGTAACAGAACTGTCAAGCGAGATTCTCACCGGCTGATTTGCATTTACTTTTATCGTGTTCGGATAGTAATTGAGATTTTTCATGCCTATCACAACTTTTTGCACGCTGCCGCTTCCCGCGTTTCCCGTTACATTTTGCGCTGGACTTCCTTTGCTCAAAAGAAAAAATCCGGCCACAATTATAAGAATCAGCGTCAATGCAAGATATAATGTTGTTTTTTTTATTATCATTGCGAAACAACCCCTTGTTTTTCTCGCTGCTCGGTTACCGAGAAGCAGTTATTGTTTTTAATTTCTCTTCTCAATAACTTCGCTCTTCCCTCTAATCGTTGAAGGGCAATTTCTTTTCTGCACCTTGACGGAAGTTGCAAAGATTTTATTATCATGAGAATAATGCGCTCCTCGGTCCGAAGACCATAATTCCCGTTGTTATTGCAGTCAAAAGCAAACTCCAGAATATCGTGAAAAACGCGTCGTCGTTTCCTTGAACTTCCATTTCCCTTGTTTCCTTGTAAATCATGTAATTCAATCCGGAGAGAATTATTCCGGAAAGTCCGAACACTATGAACGCCATTATTCTCAGGTTGTCGTTGAGCATCATTACAGAAGTCATCGCGCCCATCAAGCCGCCCATGAATCCGGCCATTATTCCTTCCATGACCCCCATGATTCCGCAGCATTTTCCGTTCCATATTCCAAGGAAGATTCCAAGCGACATTCCAAAAACACCCCCTATGAAAATTCCGTTTGTCGCTCCAATGTAAAACCCGGAAAGAAATCCCGCAATCGTTCCTATCGTCATCCCTATCATCATTCCGCTCATGCACGCGAATTCCCTGTAAGCGCGGACATGTTTTACCGACGGGATTATCAGAGCGTAGCTGAGAATTGAAAGGAAAAGAAAAATTCCGTATTTGGGAATGAAATTCTCAATATATCTCAATTTGAAGAAATAAAGGAATGCGAGAATTGCAAATGACGCAAACAGCGAAATGAAAATGGTTTTAAGCAATTCCCCTTCAATCCTGTCGTTCCCAAGTTCTTTGGCAAATTTTTTCAATGACATGATAATTTTTAAAAAATTAATTATATAAATCCATCTGTGAAACCGGTTTCATGCTGATTTATGCCATTTAATATGCTCATAAATTCCGCTCCACATCATTCCAACCGAAAATGCAAACAAGAGCTCTTCCATCGGAATTCCAAGAATTAGAATCCCTGAAATTTCTGAAAGATTCCATATTTTTTCCACCCATCCTGGAGAAATAAAATTTATCAGCAAGAAAAAGGCAAAATAAAATCCCAGGAACAGCAATCCTCCTGTAAGTATTTTTTTCTTCAAATCCGGACGGCATAGTATTGTTACAATTCCTCCGATAAATAAAGAAATTATTGCGGAATAAATCGGATTTAAATTTGTAAAAAGATACAATAACAAAAAAATAATTACAGGAGAAAACAGGGCAAGCAAATGAAACCTGTGCCTTTTGCCGCGCATTTCATGCGCGCTCATTTTTTTATGTTTTGTTCTGAAAAACGATTCATACGAGACCGCGGCAATTCCTCCGATTACAAATGCAAAAATAAAACTTTCAATGTCAAAGCCGGTTTTTGCGGCGAGATTCAACAGCGACGGAGGATTCCAGTATTCCGGGACAAACAGCGGCTCTGTCAGACCGAGCGGCAGCGTGACAACACTTGCCCAAAGCATTTCTTTTCTGATTCTTTTAGCAGCTAAAAAAATGAAAATCCAGATTACAAGCAATCCTACCGAGCCGATAGTCCAAGGATTCATTTTTCTTTAATTTTTTATCCCTTCAAAAATTTATTATGCAGCCATCCGAACAACAACGCTCCGGCATAAGTGTATACAACCGCCTGCAACAATCCAAAGATAAATCCCAAAGCAGTTATCTGCACATCACCGGCAAATTTGTCCACATTGACCAAATGCACAAGCCATCCGAAAAGCTGCAATGAAAAATTAGGCCATAAAGTTACAAATATTGCGCATACCGCATAAATAATTCCCATGGTTCCAGCCGCCGCCAAAGAGAACTTATTTACATCCAATTTCATTTTTCACC
The DNA here is from genome assembly GCA_016204145.1 of Candidatus Pacearchaeota archaeon. Taxonomy (GTDB): domain Archaea; phylum Nanobdellota; class Nanobdellia; order Pacearchaeales; family GW2011-AR1; genus JACQLK01. Next base: position 17,090 of record JACQLK010000013.1, read on the forward strand.
TCCTTTTACGTTTTTGATTTTGCAGTTGATTCCAAAGCCATGCGACTAAAAGAACCAATGCGACAAGAACGAGGAGCCCGTAAAGCCATCCGAAAAACATCATCCCCGAACCGTAGGAACCGTACATCATCCCCATCATTCCTCCGTAGCCGCCGCCAAAACCGAATCGCCCGAAGCCGCCGAATAAAGAGAACAACACGACTATTCCCAAAATCCACAGCAGTAAATTTTTATCTTTCATTTTATTTTCCCCCTTTCACTTTTTTGAAAAAGACAACAGGATTTATTCTTTTCAATTTACTGATTCTTGTTGTTTATTCCAAACAGCGTATGCAACCAGCACCATCCGACGAAACTTTCGACAAGCGCAATCCATCCGACGGCAATTATAATCCAGTTTGCCCATTCCGTGTTAAATCTTAAAGCCCAAGGGCCAAGCCACCAAAACGCCAGCGCAAATCTTAAAATTCTGTCAGTCCTTCCCAGATTTTGTTTCATATCCTCTTTTTTGCATTTATTTATCGTGAACATTATTTATAAATCTTGAGATGTTTTTTTATTTTGCATTCAGCGTATTGATTTATATCCGTTTTCAACGCCTTTTTTTGAAAGAACAATCTGCCATGTCTGATTTTTTCTCGCTCTAAACGAACCGGCGCACGACAATAAATAATATTCCCACATTCTGTAAAATCTTTCGTCATAATTTGATTTTATTTTGTCCCAATTTTTATTGAAATTATCATGCCACGCCATAAGCGTCTTGTCGTAATCGGCCCCGAAGTTGTGCCAGTCCTCCATTACAAAAAGCCCTTCAATCGCCTCGCCGATTTGTTTTATAGAAGGAAGCGCCCCGTTTGGGAAAATGTATTTGTCTATCCACGGATCATTGTGGGTTTTGGATTCGTTTCTTCCAATAGTGTGCAACAAAAATAATCCGCCGTCATTTAAACAATTGCCCGCAATCTTCATATATTCTTTGTAATTCTTGACGCCGACGTGCTCGAACATTCCCAAAGAAACGATGGCATCAAACTTTTCATTTAAATTCCTGTAATCCTGCAATTTGATTTCAACAGGCAACCCTCTGCAAATTTTTTTTGCCAAGCTAACCTGCTCTTTTGATACTGTAATTCCGACAACATCGGCTTTGTATTTTTCCGCGGCGTATTTTGCAAAACCGCCCCAACCGCAGCCAATGTCCAAGACGCTCATTCCTTTTTTTAATCCTATTTTTTTGCAAACTAGGTTGAGCTTCGCTTCCTGCGCTTCGTCCAAATTTTTTGCGTTTTTCCAATAACCGCAGGTATAAATCATTCTTTTGTCAAGCATATTTTTATACAATTCATTGCCGATATCATAATGCTTTTCTCCGACTTTGAACGCCCTTGATTTTGACTGAAGATTAAATATAACCGAAGATAAAATTTTCAAACGCAATTTAAAATTTGACTTTATTTTTTTATTTATGCCGCTTCGCAAAAGACGATAAAAGAATTCATCGAGTTTTTTGCAATCCCACCATCCGTCCATGTACGATTCTCCGAGAGCGAGAGAGCCGCCGGCGATAACTCTCTTGTAAATTTTTTCGTTGCGAATTTTTATGTCCCATGCGCGAGAGCCATTTATTTTTATGTCTGCGTTTTCCAACAAAGATTCTATAATTTTCCTTTCTTTATTCATTTTTGATGATTTGCGGTTTAATGAAAAGCAAAAGTGCTTAATATAAATAGCGAAATTACGATTAAAATTATCGCTATGGCCGCCCAGGATATTTTTCTCTTGCTTTCATCGATCGAGGAGTTATTATTTTCATCATGTTTGTTTTTGGCATCGCAACAATTCATTTTACTCCCTTATCATTTTCCATTTCTGACTTTAGATTATTTAAAATTTATTTGAAATATTCCAAGCAGGATTTTGTTTCCGCGTGATGTCCAAGATGTTCTTTCCATGATTCAATGTCGTATCCCTCCGGCGGTCTGCATTTTTCCGGAATGTTTGAATAACTTCCTCCTGCGGCATTTCCGTTTGCTTTTCCGTCGAAGTTTACCTCAACTATTCCTAAACCCATCAGAGCGAGAATCAAAATCGCCGCCATTGCAAGAGCATATAAAATTAACTTTCCGTTTATTTCTATCGAGTCGCTGTTTTCCATTTAATGACACTTTCCCCCTTTCATCTCCAAATTATTATTTTTTATTTTTCGCTTGTGATTTAATAGAATTGATATTCCGATTAAATTTGATACAATCCCCATTCCAAAAAATAATTTTTGATATGTCATTAAAAAAGTCGCCAAACCGGAAAATCCGATTATTGGAATAACATTAAGAAGAAAATGACTGCAACAGGCAACCATTGAGCTCGCAGAAATTCCTCCGGACGCGGCAACTTCCGCGTTAATCGTCGCATTGTGTTTTATCGACGAATACAAGCCGATTTGAGTTCCAAACCCCGCCGCCAAGGGAAAAATCCAGTACCACAGGCCCCTGAAATTTGCAATTGCAAAGTTGAAATTCTCAAACAAAGTCAAAACCAGAATGTAAAAAACAACAATTCCCAAGCCGGCGAACAAGCCGTACAATATTGAATTATTTTCTTTTACCATTTTTTGCAGCATTCAATCAATTTGTTTGCGAATGAACTTAACCCGGGATTTTCCCTGAACAAATATAATAAGAAAAAAACAAGCCAAAGGGCAAGAATAAAAATAATTGCACTAAATTGAAAATCCAAAGCGGCTAAAAAATATCCAAATGCAATCAATGTTGATATGAAAGGCAAACGGAATACTGTCAATTTTTTGCCTGCATTTTTTTCAGCAAGATAATAAATTCCCGTTATTGACATTCCAAGAAGAATTGAAATAATTATCTGATTTGAGAATTTTCCGGCATAAAATAAAATCAAAAGGAAAAACCACGCAAGAAAAACAGCGGAACAAATTGCGCAGAGCTTTTTGCTTTTCGTCAGATATTTAATCAATAAAACAAGAAAAAATAACGCCGAAATTCCCAATAAAACGTAAAACAGCATCTTAAATTATTCCCCTCCCCGACTCTTCCCACGCATTCATTCCCCCCTCAAGGTCATAAATTTTTTGATAGCCCATTTTCTTGAGCTCTTCGGCAACGGCTTCTGACATTCGCCCGCTTCTGCAATAAACCGCAACGGGAACGGAAACGTTCTTGGGCAATTTGTCCATATATTTTTCAATATTTTCCCAGTCCCCGATTATTTCGTCTGTTCCTTTGATTTTGCCCTGATAAGGAGTATGAACATTCAGCAAAAAAACACTTTCATTTTGAATAATTTTTTCAAATTCGTCCGGAGACAAGAGCTCGATTGAGCCGGCTGCAATATCGCTTCCCAAACCGGTCAAAGTAAATTGCATAAAGGCGCCCAGGACAACCAATAAGGAAAGCGTCAGAACTGTTCCTTGAAAGGGAATGATTTTTCCGTCGCGGAATTTTGAAATTTGTTTGCTCGCAAACGGTGAAATAAAAACGACAAATGCCCCAAGCAAAGAGCTCGCCAGCGAATAATTGATTGCGTATGTTTTTCCGTAGTCGCCTATGAATGAGAGGTAAAGGGGACCGATTGCTTTGAAAAAAGGCAAGAGTGGAAGAAGCGTTGTCAAGAAAACAATTGCAACTATCGCGGTTTTTTGAAACGGAACGTATTGCTTTTTTATTAATTTTGAAAACCACATTCCAATTGACATTGCAAAAGCGCCGATAAACAAGGCAACAACCACCTTGCCGACTCCGAGCCAAACAGCCGCGCCGGCGGCAGCGCCCGCGCCTATTGTGCAAAGCGGGCAGTGGGCGGAAACGAAACCAACCGGGAAAACTGCTGTTAAAAATGCGATTAACTTTTTCATAAGATATGCAAAGAAATTTTATATAAAAGCGCTTTTGTGAAACTAGTTGCACAGCAAACAAGACTGAAAGAATTTCTAAAAAACAAGTCGCCACAAAAGGCGAAAGTTCTTTTAAACATTCAAAAAATGTATTCTTCCTATAAGATATATATTTAAGATATAATGATATATAACCGAAACATTTAAATAATATTAAATATCTAAAAGATTAAGATGCTTGGAAAATCAAAATCTAAAACAGATAGGAAGACGATAAAAGAAGAAAGATTTAAGCGAATTGCTAGTCGTAGAGTTCAAGAAATTTTAAATAAACTCCGACTTCTCGGAAATTGCGCGAATAGAGGAAATTATTATTATACTGATGAACAAGTAAGAAAAATTTTTAGTGCTGTTGATGATGAATGGAAAAAAATAAAATCTGAATTTAACAAGGGAAAAAATAAAGGAAAGGAGTTTAATTTGTAAGATGAACATAGACAGATTATTTCTAAGAGCGATATACAAATTTTTAGAAGACAATAATCAAAGGACTATTCAATGGGAAGATGTTGTAAAATCTTGTTTTGAAATTTTTCCTGAAACTTTTAGTTTTGAAAAATATACTCAATGGCCTGATAGCGGCAAGATTCACTTTTGTGTGCGAAGATGTAGAGATCAACACAATTGGTTAGTTGGAAGCGTAAGAACTGGATTTACTTTAACAGAAATAGGAAAAACAATGGGATCTGTAAAAATAGAAAATAAATTCTATACCGATATAGAAAAAAGGAAGAAGGGTTCGGGCACCGATTCAAAATTATTGAATTATATTGGGGAACATCCCCTATATAAAAGATACCTTAAAAATCCAAAGAGTTTTACTCTTTCTGAATCTGAATTAAGAGATATTTTAAAATCAACTATGGAAACAGATTATAAAACACTATCCAGAAATTTAGATTATCTTATAAAAATAATACAAGATTATGGTAAGGAAGAACTTATTGATTTTTCCAAAAAAATAAAAGAAAAATTAGGAGAGATAAAAGAAGATGAGTAAAGCTGAAGAAATGCCGATAGATTCAAGAGGAATAAAAATTTTAGCTCATGCCACTATTCGCTCATGGACAGAAGCAGTAGTAGAATTATTAACAAATTGTGATGATGCCTATAAAAGATTAGAAAACAAAAAAGAAAAACACTCTGGAGAGATAGGAATATTTATTTCGAGAAAAAAAGGCGGAGATTGGGACACATTAGAAGTTTATGATGAAGCAGGTGGGATAAATAGAGAAAAATTAAACTATGTTACTACTTTCTTTGCTGATTCTAGCGAATTTGAGAAAAATAGAAATGTTAGAGGATTTTTTGGGAGAGGATTAAAAGAAACAATTGTGGCTTTGGGTAAGGGAGAAATTATATCTATAATTGTTTCCATTTCCATCCGTCTTTGACGGATGGCAAACCGCCATTAAGTTTTTCTTGTTTGATTAATTGATTATTAGAGCCGAGATACTCGGCTCTTGAAAGTTAAATCTTAGTTAGAAC
>JACQLK010000016.1 GCA_016204145.1 Candidatus Pacearchaeota archaeon
CCGAGTGATTTCGTGGTAGAGAGTAATCGAAAGATAATTAATAACTCGTGCGAAGTCGCGAGCCGAGCGTTTTGATTTAAGTAATTTTTATATTAATAATAAATCGGGGCGCGAGTTGATTTTGAGCAATTAATGTGCGGGCGCGATTACCCCCGATGTTTGAAAAATTCAATCTGCCGAAATCTTTTCAGAACTTTTTTGTAATTCCCGGAAGGAACGAGAATTTTGCTCTTGTCCTCGCTTAACAATCTAAAATCATATTTTGAAACCTGAAGTTTTATTTTCTTTTTTCCCGGATATTTCTTCCATTTTGTTTCTTTTTTTAATTTGTATTGCAAAACAATTTCATATTAAAGAAACATAACTTTAAAAATATAATTTGTTAGGTTGAAAAATGAAATTAAGATTCAGTCCGTCAAGGGATATAAATAAAGATTATCCTGCCGGAGAAATATATCCAAACCTTAGAGAAATGAAGAATTCAATACTTGAGAAAAAATTTAGTTTTACCGAGGCGGGAAGGGAATTTTTAATCGGAATCGGAACATCCGAAGAACGAGTGGTTTCTTCGTGCCGAGGTTCTCTTGAAGATTATTGCGGGGAAAATAGAATGGTCAAAGGATTGCATTATGAGGTCTCAGAAACAAAAAGTGTTGGAGCAATCTATTACAAAGAAGTTACGGAGATATTGCGGGAAAGGGCAAAATTAAAAGGAAGGAAAAAACATGAAGGAAAGGGTTTTAACAAAAGGGGAAGACCTAGAAAATCCTAGCTCAATCCGGTTCTCTCGTATTTTCCGACTAATTGCGTTTCCTCGATGATGTGCTCGTGCATCGCTTTCCTTACTTCGTCTTTTGAACTGCCTTCCGGCAAATTCAAAACAATGTCAACCGCATAAAGCTTAAAATAATAACTGTGTTCGGCGTCCGGAGGGCACGGACCTTTGTATTTCAGGTTTCCGCTTGTTCCTTTTCCGTGAATTCCCCTCGGCTCTGTTCTCTCGGGAATTTCTGTCGTCAACGGAGAGATGTTGAAAACAACCCAATGGTCCCATATTTTTCCCGCTGGCTTGACCGCGTCGGGGTCGTCCATTATTATTGTCAAACTTTTCGTTCCTTTTGGAACGTTTGAAATCTTCAGCGGCGGGCTTATCCCTTCTCCGTCGCACGTGTATTTCTGCGGAATTTTTCCGTTGTTTTCAAAGGCGGGGCTTGTGAAATCCATTTTTCCTCTTGTGTTAATAAGGAAAAAGACGCTTAAAAAAATTGCTATTGCAAACAATGCAAAATAAAATTCCTTTTTCATGGAAAATAAGGAAAAAGGAATTTAATAAATTATTTCATTTTTGGAAGCAAATAATTTTGCGGAAATTTTCTGGGATAAATTAATATGCAAGCTGTGCTGTAAATGTAAATGGAAGCGGTTATTGTTAAAACTGGTTTTTAAGGGCGGGGATTTTTTGGCGACGGGACAAATGAATTGGCGAAATTTTAGAATCAGTGTATCAATTTCTGAATATTCTCAATCGCGTCCGCGACTTCCCTTCCTTTTTTCGTGAGTTGTATTATTTTGATTCTTCCTTTTTTCTCAAAACTCACCAAACTCAAAATTTCCAGCGTCTGCAAAATTTTCACCGCGTGGCTGTAAGTGCAGTCAACCTCTTTCGCGAGAATGCTCCCGTATCTCATCCTTGAATTCTTTTTCAATGAAACAAGAATCAGCGCCGGTTTTCTCCTGAAAAATATGTCAAAGTTGTCTTTCATTTTGATTGTTGGAAAGGTTATGTTTTAATGTATATATTCACGATATAACTCGCTTTTAAATCTTTTGGAATTAAGTTTTATGTTACCATTAAGTAATTACAAAAGAGAAAGATTTTTAAATATAAATTTTGTATGAAATGCTATGGATTACGATAGTCTCCACGCGATAATTTCAGGAATGAGCGGAGCAATAGTCGGAGGTCTGACTTTGGCTTATGTCGTTCCATTGTTAAGAAAGACCATGGATGAGAAAGTAAGAGATGCGAGAGGAATTGTTACAGAAACAGATAAAATAGGCCTAAAAAGAATTGCAGTATATGGCATCTCCGCAGAGGTGATGAATGATAATCTGCCGCATTTTTTTGGATATGGAGAAATGAATTATTCCGATGAAAAGCTTTTAATACGCTCAAGGAAAAATAAAAATATTGCTGAAGAATTTGAAAGGCAGAAAGCAGTAATAAGGGCGATGATCCACAAAAGAATGTCGTCAATTCCAGTTAAATATGAAGTCCTTCAATAAATTTTATTAACTCTCCCTTCTTTCATTTCTTATGACTTCCAAAAAAATAAAAGTCCTCGCCATAGGAGACATTCACGGCGATTCGCGCCTTGTGAAAAAACTCGCGGAACAGGCAAAGGAAGAAAATGTGGATTTGGTGATTTTAGCGGGCGATTTGACTTTCGCGGAGATGGAAACAAAGGGGATAATCAAGCCGTTCATCGACGCCAAAAAACAGGTCCTTTTGATTCCTGGAAATCATGAATCCGTCGCGACGACGGAATTTCTCGCAGAAATTTATTCGCCGACAAAAAGCATTCACGGATATTCCTTCGTAAAAGAGAACGTCGGTGTTTTCGGCGCCGGAGGCGCCGATATAGGAATAAATCTTATCAGCGACTCGGAATTGTATTCTTTGCTGAAAAAAGGAAACGAATCTGTAAAAAACTTGGAGAAAAAAATAATGGTGACGCACATTCATCCTTTCGGAACAAAATCGGAATTCTCCGGCTTCAAGGGAAGCAAGGCCGTGAGAAAGGCAATTGAAACATTCAAGCCCAACGTCGCAATCTTCGCGCACATACACGAAGCCGCGGGAACCGAGGACATGATTGGAAAAACCCGCGTGATAAACGTCAGCAGAAGGGGGAAAATTTTTGAGGTATGATTATTTATTTAACAATATAAATCTTTAAATAAGAAAATAAATTTAACACAAAATGGCAGAAGCGATAATTTATCCCGGAATAAGCGACGAAGATTTAAAATCACTTGAAGATACATTGAAAAAAAGAGATGTTGAATATGCTATTTCTCCAAACGAAAGCAGCGGCGGATGGCATTCTGTGGTTAGTATTTATGGAGAGGTTTATCATAACAGCCCGACGCTGCTTAAACGTTTAGGCGCTTTTTAACCTGAAAATTTATTCTTTCAAAACTTTCAAGTGACAACTTGTTTTTATATACTGCAAAATTCATGTTTATTTGCTGATGCGGACAATTCAGTTGTCCTGAAAAGGATGCTATGATAGTGGCCTATGGCAGATGCTCGGCTATTAATATGGGGTCTGGACTACAACTCCTCATACGAAATCTGCATCTGTTAAGCTTTATTATCGGGCGAAGAAGATAACCTTTAAAGCAGCCAGTAGGTTAAGATTGATCCGGTGTCGTTTAAGGCACTTCTTCACTGAGTCCAGACATCGGCATTATGTTAAGATGAAAAAAAGAAAATCTGTTAAGAAAACAAAGAGGATAAAAAGAAGGGGCGGAAGAGGTCCGAGCAAGAAAAACAAAAAATCAAAAGTGGCGAAGTTGATAAGATTGTCCAAGAGCGGAAAAGGAAAAAAGTCGAGGAAGAAAAAGAGAAGATAAAACTATTTTTCTTGTGTCCAAAAAATGCTAAGTTCCGGAATATTTATGTTGATTAATTTAATGCGGGGAATTTATAATTATCTTGATTATATCAGCGAAGGACCTTCGCGAACGTCTTCTCTTCACAACTTCTAAAAACTTAAAAACTCTTGTTATAAAAGACGATAATGCCATTAAGAAAACCGAAACATCTCCAGAAAACAAAAGAGCAGACGACTGCCGAGGGATATTTTCCCGTTGACAAAAGCAGCGTGAAAAGGGCAATATCAAAAAACGTTGAGAATCCCGAGCCGGAAAAAGTGGAGAAAATCGAGGTTCTTGCGCTTCCCTTGAAAAAAAGAAAAAAATCTTCTGCAAAAAAACAAAAATCAAAATTTCAAAAAAAGCCGGTTGATTTCATCCCCCCGAAAACAGAGCTGAAAAAAAACGGATATGAATTGATAATCACGGAAAAGCCGCAAGCGGCTTTGAAAATTTCCGCGGCTCTTGGAAATTCAGTAAAAAGAAATTTTCAGGGAATCCCGTATTACGAAGTCGAAAGAAACGGCAGGAAAATTGTCGTCTCATGCGCCGTGGGGCATTTGTTCACGTTGAAGCAAAATTCAAATCAATTTCCCGTATTTGACATAAAATGGGTCCCTAATTTCCTCGCGAAAAGAAACGATTTCACAAAAAAATATTACGATGTTATTTTAAAACTGTCGAAAGACGCCGGAAGCGTAACAGTCGCCACGGATTACGATGTCGAGGGCGAAGTGATTGGATTGAACGTCGTGAGATTCATCTGCGGCCAAAGCGACGCAAACAGAATGAAATTCTCAACGCTCACGGACAAAGAGTTAAACAAAGCGTATGATGAAAAATTAAAAACATTGGATTGGGGGCAGGCGATTGCCGGCGAGACAAGGCACTATCTCGATTGGTTTTACGGAATAAATCTCTCGCGGGCTTTGATGAATGCGATAAAATCCGTCGGCGGATTCAAGATAATGTCCGTCGGCAGGGTCCAAGGCCCTGCGTTAAAGCTCGTAGTTGAAAAAGAAAAAGAAATACAATCATTTAAATCGCGGCCGTACTGGCAGGTCTTTATAATTGTAAAAAACGGAAATAAAATTGAGCTGAAGCACAACAAGGATGTTTTCAACAAAAACGAATTGAAAAAATTTGATTCTCTCATCGGAAAAAAAACTTTTGCTATCTTGGAAAAAAAATCGCAGACCCTTCCGCCGAACCCCCCTTTTGATTTAACCGCCTTGCAAATGGAATCGTACAGGGTTTGCGGAATAACTCCCGCGCGAACTCTTCAAATTGCGCAATCTCTTTATCTCGCCGGTTTAATTTCATATCCAAGAACTTCGAGCCAGAAGCTTCCCGACTCAATAGCATATGATGAAATTCTTGAAAAGCTCTCGGAAAGATACAAAGTTAAGGATTTGATAACAAGAAAAAAACCGGTTGAAGGAAAAAAAACAGACCCTGCGCACCCTTCAATATATCCTACTGGAAATCTCCAAATTCTCTCCGGCGAGGAGGAAAGAGTTTACAATCTCATTGCAAAAAGATTCCTCTCCCTTTTCTGCGACGATGCGGTTATTGACAGAAAGACAATAAGCGTTGAAATAAACGGATTGAAGTTTTCCGATTCGGGAAGTTCCGTAAGAAAAAAAGCATGGCTTGAAATTTATCCTTTCAAAACGGCCGAGAAGGAAATTCCGGATGTTGAAGGCGAAGTTGAAATAATTGAATTGAGAAAAGAGGAAAAACAAACGCAGCCGCCCAAAAGATTCACGGAAGCGTCAATAGTATCTGAATTGGAAAAAAGAAATCTCGGAACAAAGGCGACGAGGGCGAATATAATTGAGACGCTTTACGACAGAGGATATGTAAAAGAGAAAAGCATTGAAGCCACTCCTTTGGGAATTTCTCTTATTGACACGCTGGAAAAAAACTCTCCGATTATAGTAGACGAAAAGCTCACAAGGGAATTTGAGGACGACATGGAAAAAATCTCCGAGGCAAAATCGGAATTCAGGGAAAAAGAGGAAAAAGTAATTGACAAGGCGAAAAGCGCGATAAGAAAAATATCTGGGCAATTTTTGGAAAAACAAAATGAAATCGGAAGGGAATTGTTGAAAGCTAATGCGAGTTCAATAGAGCGTCTCAGGGAGGAAAATATTCTCAATCCTTGTCCTGTTTGCGGAAAAGGAAATCTCGCAATAACTTACTCCAAAAAAAACAGGAAATTCTTCGTCGCGTGCAACAACTATCCGAAATGCAAGACAACATATTCCCTTCCGCCGAACTCTCTTATAAAAAAAACCGACAAGAAATGCGAAAAATGCGGATTCCCGATGCTGCTCTCGATAAGGCGCGGAAAGCGCCCGTGGCTGTTCTGCTTCAACAGGGAATGCGAAACAAACCGCGAAAGAATCGAGGAATACAGAAAGAAAAAGGAGATGGAAAAAACGGAAGGTAAAAACGTTTCTTCTTTTCAGAAAGATGTTGATATAAAACCCGAAGAGTGAAGAACCCTATAACAAGCCGTAGAGCATCAGAAAAAAATGAAAAAGTTGAACAGACGGAACGATTCCGCAATGATTTTTGAAAAAATATTAACATGCGATCCCAACTTAAACGTTATCGGTATTGTTTTTAGATTAACCTTTTTTTATGGGCAGGCGAGCAATTTGACTTTAACTATCTTAAAATTATCAATAATAAAGTCGGGTTGCGAGGAGAGCAATTTCGCAACGCGCCATCGGCTTTCGAGGAGAACTCACAACGAGCGAGGTTGCGAGTTAGGAAACTGATGAATAAACAAATTTTCAAAAAAATAAAAATCATTTAAAATAATAAAAAAAGAAAGTAAGAAGACAAAACAAAAATGAAATTATCTTCTCTTTCTACCGCCGCTTCTTCTCTGCTTCATCATTCCCATGCAAAGTCCTTCGCAATTTTTGCAGAAGAGAGCGTGAACAAGCAGCAAAGCAGCCGAAACAATTACGACCCACATTGAAACAACCGCTGACAAAATCTGCGTCGGCCACCATGTGAAAACAATTATCAAAACGGCCAAAATTGCTTCAATCCATCTACACCCCATTTTTACCTCCTTTATTGAATTTATTTGTAAATTTAATTTGAGGAATTTTCAATTCCGATTTTGTGTTAATATGAATATTGCAACATATACTTATAAATGTGATGGTTAAAACCACTCCCCCAATTTTCTTTGTTTCAAAATCTCGTTGAGGATTTTGCTTTATTTGACCTCATTTTAAATCTGATTCCGCGGGAAAATTATAGAAAATCCGTAATTTTTTTCTGTTTCAAAATCTCGTTGAGGATTTTGCTTTTTTGCATTATTTGCGAGTTGTCAAAATTAAATTTTATTTTGCTTATTTGTTTCGCGGCGTTGAGCAAATCTTCCTTGCTCGCGAATTCCATTTTTCTTTTCATCGCTTTCCTCACGCTTTCGCGAACGACCCACACGCCGAGTCCAGCCCAGTAACTCGGCGTTTCAACTCTTATCGCGAGCACAGACGCCTGCCGATTTATGCTTTTCAAATATTCAAGAATGGAAAGCCGCGCGGCGTAATAGCCGCCGGAAGTTCCCGAAGCATATTCCTTCCTTCCGAAAAAACCTTCAAAATCCGTCGCTGCTTTCATTTTGTCCGAAGGGTTCCACGAACTCTTCGGAGAATACAATTCAAACAATTCGTATGAAAAGACATTCGGGAAAAGCATTATGAGATACTGATTTCCCAAAAATTCCCCGAAAAACAATTCGTAATTTTCAATTTCTTTTGAATCCTTTATATGTTCCATTATTTGTTTTCCTATCGTGTCGTCGGTCGCTGTGATGCTCCAACGAGTCGGAACGAGTTTCTTTTGCGTCTTCAATCCCAAAACTCCGACGCTGAGAATCTTGCTCAGGGAATATTCGTTGAATCCTTTTGCATAAAGGTATGAAATTGCCTCGCTCGCCTTTATGTCGTCGTTGATTGCTTTGTCGACTCTTCTGTGAATTTTAACGTTTCCGATTATTCTTGCATTGTCGAGGCGCGCGGTCATTCCGTGCGGCGTTGAAATCCTCTCGTTCTGCCTTCCGAGATTCAATTTGTTTTTCAATTCGATTTCGACGTCAACCGGTTTGTAAGAAGTCGCAATTTCCCGCGCAATCTGGACGAATTTATTGTTCGCTTTTGAATCCTGAACGCTTGTCTGAAACCGCGAATTGAGCAAACTTTCCCTTAAGTTGATAACGTCGCTAATGCTGAAATTGTTGTTCGCCCAATATTTGGCGTCGTCGTAAATCCAGGCGTGCTCGTCCCTTTGCAAGGGGCTTAAAATTCCGACATTGACAAGCGGATATTTCAATTTGCTTCCTATGAAAACGCTCGGGGGAGAGTTGCTGTCAATGCTTGAAATATTTGAAATGTCTTTTATTTTGAACCGCGTCTCGGCAATTTTTTTTATCACCTCGAATTTTATGTCTTGCATTTTTGATATCTATTTAAAACGTTTAATTTTCTTTAATATGAACCAAACAAAATGGTTTCCATATTTTTCCTGCAAATCACTTCTTTTCCAATCCTCGCCGGTAATTATTTTTCTGCAATTTTTTGCTCCGCAATGGCATTCCAATTTATATGGGCGCGAAGTGGTCATGGCATAATCGTGGCAAAGTTCTTCTCCAACATTTATATCTCTTAATGCAACAAAGGTTATCTGTCCGTCGGCGCCGACATTCGGTTCGCAGGAATGATTGATAAAAATTGCCGTGTCTTTTATTTCTTCCTTTGTTTTCGGGCATAAGCAAAAATCTTCTGAAATTTGCAGGGAATATTCTCCGATTTCTTTTTCAATAGCCATTGCTTCATCAACTTTCATTATATGACCGGATTTTACGAAAACACATTCGCCTTTTTTTATGTCTTTCTTAGCAAATAACCCTTTTCCTTGTTTGCCGCTTTCTTTAACTTCTGTTTTTGGAGATCTCCAAGATTTTACTGGATACATCACGGATTAAAAACTAAAGAGTTTATATTTTTATTGAAAAATCACGCTGAAGGATAAGGGGCAAGCATGCCAATAGCAGATGGAAAATAATCTGTTCTTTTTCTAATAAAAAATCCAAATCTCTCAATCTCTATATTTGAAAGTTTCGCAAGCTCAACCCCCGATTTTAATAAACCAAAATCGTTTGAAACAATTGCAGTTAATCCTCTTTTTTGCGACAAAACGATTCCAGATAAAACTATAGAAAAATCCGTTTCGCTCAACGAGTATTTTGATTTGATAAAATTAAATTTTGATTTTAAATTTGAATAAATCTCTGACTCTTCGGCATTTAAAACAACTATATTTTGGTTTAATTCCACAGAATTGACAAATCTTCTTAGCGATCTCAAGCATTTGCCTCTTAATCTTATCAACTCAAGGGATTCGGAATCGTGGTGCGAGGATCTTCTTCTTATTCTTTTCTTGACGCTGTAACTGTTGTTTGCAAGAGATTCTGAAACAACTTCCGGAGTAAGATAAATATGTCCGTTCTCAGCATATCTATGAAGAAAATCGGTATTCTCAAGATTAAAACAAGATTTATTTATCTTGTCGGATATTGAAACTCCTCGCTCTTTTCTATTAAGATATCCTAAAATGGAGGAAGTGTCAAATAAAACAATCTTGTACGCCGAGACAAGCTCGTCAAGAGTTCCCTTTCGAAAAGTTTCATTTGCTTGAGCCGTCTCCATCAAGTCCCTTAAATCCAGCCCTTTTTAAAAATTCCGCTGTCTTTGATTTCAAAACTCATTTCTTTAATCGGCATGCTTCTGTGCTTCAGCAAAATCGCCTTTCTTCTTTTGTTTTCAAGCTTTAATTCAATTATGCATTTGCTCCAATATTTCAAAAGGTCACCGCCGACGAAGTTGACTTTTTTCTTCGCGCCGCTTTTTATTTCCTCGTCGGAAAGAAATCCGGAGTAAACCTGGTTTGTTATTATCACCGGAATTTCCTGTTTCCTTGAAATTTCGGCAAGCGTCCTCATTTGCTCCGCCATCTTCCAATTTGTTTCCCGAATTTTGCCGTCGTCTTCTCTTGCTTCTCCGATACTCAGGCGGTAAAGCGTCGCCATTCCGTCGACGACTATTAAATTTACGTGCTCTTTTTTCAGTTTGTCGAGCAATTGAGAAAAGCATTTTTTCTGCTCGTCAAAATTCGTCGGTTGAAGAAGGAGAATGTTTTTTAAAATCTTCTCGGAATTTTCCGCAGTGATTTGTTTCACTCTTTCGACGCTGAAACCTCCCTCGCTGTCTATGAAAATTATCTTGTTTCCTTTTTTCGCCTGACTGCAAGCCGCAAGAATGCAAAAATTTGTTTTCCCGCTCCCGGGAGGCCCGGCAATCATCGTGATCACGTCTGTTTCATAGCCGC
Source organism: Candidatus Pacearchaeota archaeon (assembly GCA_016204145.1). Lineage (GTDB taxonomy): Archaea > Nanobdellota > Nanobdellia > Pacearchaeales > GW2011-AR1 > JACQLK01. The sequence goes on from JACQLK010000016.1 coordinate 10,075, forward strand.
CGAAAAGCCACTTGTTCAAATCAAAACTTCCGGTAGAGATTTTCTCCAATTTTTCCATAAAAAAACACTGCTGGGAAATTAATAAGCATTGCCATTCCGCAACATATAATTTTATAAATGAAAAACAGAAAGAAAAGTTATGAATAAAGAATTGTTGATTAATGCGGTCATGTCAAGAAATCCGAAAAAAATTTTAAACAAGACCGAATGTTACGCTCTTTACGAATCCGGATTTTTTGGAAACAAGGCGCGGACATGGAATTCATACGAAGAAATTTTGAAAAGCGAATGGAAAGGCGGAGTTTGTATGCGTTCAAAAAAAGGGGTCTCAAGAAAAGAAGTCAGATACAATATTAAAATTGAAGATGTTCCGTTGCACATTGAACATTTCCAAAAGATTGGAATCCCGGAAGACATGATTTCATTCAACCAAAGCATGCCTGACAGAAATTTAATTTTGCAGGGGGAAGTCATGAACTATCAGGGAGGGATTTACCTTTTTGGAACAATCCTTAAAAAACCGATGAATATCGCGCTGGCGGAAAAAAGCTTCATCCTTGAAAATGATGCGGCGGGACCGCTTCTTGAAAGCAGATTGAGCGCAGAGAGTTGTCGGGATTTGCAAAATCTCCTCGAAGTTTTCCCGGAGAGCGTCGTTGAATTCAGCGCATACTCTATTCCCGTCGGAAATCTCGCGGAAACGGGAAGGAACACCGTATTTTGGGAAGTGAGGAATTATTAATAAAAATTCTAGAAAGTAAAGTTTGTTGCTTCGCAAAATTCAGAGATTAGATTAATTCTGCCAAATTTCTCGCTGAGAAAAAATTTAATCCAAAAAGAGTTTATCGCATCATCTATATCGTCATCGGTAATTTTTATCACATTAATCTTCCCTTGGCGTAGCACCTTAACGGAGTTTGGTGCGGAGCAATAAATATCCGAACGAAGTGAAGCAAATTTTTTAATGGAATAAGTTTTGTTGTCAAATCAAATTTGTTTTCTTGGGACGGGCCGGCAATTTCGCATCCCTTCGGTAAAAATAATTATGATTAAAATAAATTATCCTATCGTTATAGCGTCGGTTTTGCCAGTTAACATTGGCTTGTTGGAAGGGTGGGCGGGTGGGAACGAACCCAGGCGGGATTGGCGGTGGGATAAACAAAATGAGGGGTTGCGAGTAGTGAGCTGTGGACGGTGGGAGAGAAAAAATATTTTGGAATAAATCTATTTTGTTCTGACCAGTTGCTCAAGCATTTTCTGTCCTTCAGGCAAACTCTTAGGAACAAATATTCTAAAATCAAAATCTTCAGGAAAATGTCCCCCTATTTCCAGATTTCCTCCTCCTGCAAAAAGACGTCCGTCATAGTCAACCCCGTCGTAATAATGGTCTGAAGTATAAGATCTTGGATTTAATCCCGCACTTACCTTAAAAATTTCATATCTTCCTCCTTCAACAAATTTCCCTACAGATTCTTTTAACTTTTTCATTTGCTCTTCTCCATTAAATCCTTCAAAATAAACCATCTGAAATCTTTCCCTTGAAAAATTTGCCGGGTTGGATTCCAATTCATATGCTTCGGGTATAACTCCTCCATGCTGATCTTTTATGTACCTAATATTTTTAACTCTTGGTTCTCGGTCTCCGCCATTAAAATCAAGACTATAATGGGGAATGATATTTTTATTCAAAATTCTTGAAAGATAATTCCTATATTTGTCAAAATTTTTTTTGAAAGTTTGCTCGTCCATCCTTGAGAATTCAGATCTTTCCTTCCAGAACATTTCCATTTCTGGAACTTCCAAATAAACATTTGCTGCGACTCCTTTGTCAGAAAGTAAATTCGTTACAAGAAATCTTAGAAATTCGCTTCCTCCTGAATATTTATACTTGAATTCTTTCCAAGGTTCTTTTTGTGCCATGTTTTGGTTCTAATAGAAAAAGTAAAAAAAGATTATTTAAATATTTAGACAATAAATCATCTACTTCATCCCCTTAAAGTCCTTTTCGATTTTTTCAAGCTCTTTTGTTATATCTGAAACAGCGTCGTTTATCGCTTTTTTCGCGCTCTTTCCCTTTGTTCTCACAAGAAGAACCGGGTTTTTAGTCGGATGTTCCCTTCTCCATGCCGCAAAATTCACGCCGGAATCCCTGTTCAAATAAACCCTTAAAATCTCGGCGATTGTCAAATCATCGACTTCAAACTCAATCTCGTCCTTTGAACTCTTGAGAATTTTCAATTCCATAGGAAGAAATCCAAAAAGTTATTTATAAATTCTTCTGTTACATTGGAAAAGTTTATGTGTCTGTCTCAAAATTTCCGCGAGGCAGATAAAAATTTACAAGAGAAATTTATTTTTATTTCCCCTTGCTCAAATCCAAATAATCGTCATCGGAAGGCGGAGGCATGTCCTTCACGTCGGAAATCTTCGCGTCTTGAATTAAATTGAAATCCGCTCTTATTATCGCGTTATCGGCGCCTTTTTCCGGCTTTCTCAGCCGTATTCCAAGATACTGCTCGATTTTTTTTATCAGCAACAAGCTTTTTTCCGGAACATAGCCGATTTCAAGCGTCTTTATCGCAATCTCCGGCTCCCTGAGCGCTTTTGCGAGCTGTTCTTGAGTCATCTTTCTTGCTCTTCTGGCGCGCATTATGACCCAGTGAAAATTCATTATAAGGGAATTCTTCAAACTAAAGTCCTCTTTGAGGTTTTGCTTGAAATTCCTTTCAACGATATTCCTCAACGTCACATCTTCCTGTTTTTGCGGTCTTGCGTACGGATTTCTCGCGACATTGACCTGCGGCTTCGGTCGGTTATCCTCTTCCGGCTTCGGGGTTCTTATTATCGGAATTTCCTCGACAATGGAGCATCTTCTGCAAACTTTCACTATCCCTCTTGAAGAAATCGCGTCAAACAAAATCGCCCTCTCATCCGAAACCCCGCACTTGAAGCATTCTGCCATGAAAAAACATAATAGGCGTCTTTTTAATATTTTGTATTGTGAAAAATATTATTTATTTTTCTTTAGAAACTAAATTCCTTAATAAACCGACTAATCCTCCGGCCGGTTTATTGCCTTTATTCCCGCTAATTCCCCTAACGACCAAATCAAATATAGTCAAACCAGTAGCTACTCCTAAAAGAAGAGATAAATTTTTGGAAGACATTTCATCAAACGAGTAAGCCGATAAAAAGGCAAGCCCGACGGAGGAATACCAATGCTTTTTGTACCATCCCAAATATTCCTGTTGCAAATCAGAGGTATAATCCGATGTTCTATTAGTAATGTAATCTACTATGTCCATAAAATTTCTTCGTTTTCAGATTTAAAAAGATTATGGTATAAGGGATTTGTTTAATAAAAAGATTTTGCTTAATAAGTCAAAAGAATTAAGGAGTTCTGAACAAAGCTTGTGAAAAATATCAATCCAAATATTTCCCTATTTCATCCGAAGATGCCGGCTCGTAAAACGCCTTTTTTTCATTGACAAAAATGACCGGCAATTCGCTTAAGTTGTATTTTCTCGTCAAATAAGAAAGCGATTCTATTTCCTGGTTTGCGGCAATCGGAATCAAAAGAACGTCGCCTCCTTTTTCATTTTTCAAATCGTTCAAAATTTTTCCAAAAACGTTCTGTTTGGATTTTATTTCTATGTCTTCTGTCCCGTAATTGTACAAATAAACGGCCGTGTTCAGCTCGCCGCATTTTTGCTTTATTTCAAGCGCGTTCATCCACAGCAACGTTCGAAGCAAATCGTATTTTCTGTGAATTGTTTTCATTGAATCCGTAAGTTCGCTTTTTGTGTCATATTTCTCGAGCTGCCTCGCTTCGCTGTAAATTTTGTCCGCAAAGCGGGTCGTCGCCTCCTTCAAATCCGCGCACGAAGTGAGATTGCTCTCAAACAATTTTCCAAGCGCAAAAGAATCGTAAAGCGAAACCTCTGATTGATAAAACGCGACACTAACGCCGTCCGCCCTTAATTGCTCCATGTAAACGCCGAACACGAGCCCGAGCAAAAAAAACAAAATTGTGAGAAAAAGCGCCTGCCAAAAAACGTGTTTTTTGTTTTCCGTCATTTTATTTCTGTTTTACCTCCACGAATAATTTCCCGTAAAAAATTTATACAGCGAAATGATGACCACTAAAGGCCTTAGCATTATGTATGTTAAAGAATAAAAAATCACGTTAAAAAATCCTTCCTTTTCGCGGATGTGCTCGTTGACTCTCTTCAATGCGAAAAAAACAAATGCCATTCCGAAGACAAAAAGAACAACTCCGAGAAAATTCAAGACGGACGGATTGAAATTAACGTCTTCCATTGCGATTAAGACGGTTTGTGCGGCTATCGAATATTTCGTGGATAAATACCACAAAAGAATTTCCTGAAAAATCCTGTAAAAGAATATTCCCAATCCGAAGACGCCGAGAACAAGGGATATTGAAAAAAATGGAAGAATAAACCAACCGAGCATTCCTTTCCTGAAAAAAGAATCCTTGTATTTCAAAATTGTCTGATATCCCCCGATGTTCCATCTTATTCTCTGCTTGAACCATTTTCCCAAAGTGTCGGGCGCGACCGTCGTGGATTTTGAAATAAAAGACATTCTCACGTCGTATCCTTCGTGAACCAAATGCCACGTCACTTCGATGTCCTCTGTCATGTTCTTCGCGTCAAAGCCGTTGATTTTTTCCAGCGCGGATTTTCTGTACAAAGCCAAAGGTCCTGGGGTGACGTAAATTGAATCCAGAAAATCAAGGAGTTTTCTTGAGAAGGCGATTACCTTGTATTCTATCGCCTGCATCTTTCTTAAAAAATTGTTCTGATTGCGGACAAGAATCCTCGTCGTTACAGCCCCGACTTTTTCATCGTTGAAAAATCCGGCCATTGAAGATATGGCGTGTTCGTCGGGATAGGAATCCGCGTCGACAACCCCGATGATTTCCCCTTTCGCAATTTTCAGTGCCTGATTCAGCGAGTCCGCCTTTCCCGAATTTTTCTTGTCAAAAACAATGACATTTTGGAATTTCCTTTCAAGTTTTTTTGCAATTTCCAGCGTCTTGTCCGAGCTACCGTCGTTTATTATTATCACTTCAACAATATTTTTATAATTTGATTTCAGAACCGTCTCCGCCGTTTCTTCGATGCTGTCCTGCTCGTTGTAAGCGGGAATCAAAATTGAAACAGAATAATTTTTCCCGGGCGTCGGAACTGAAAAAATCTCTTTCCGGTTTTGCATGAACGTCAGGGTAAAAAGGGAAAGAAAGTAAAGCGTAATAAACATGTACGCCAAATAGATTGTTGTTAAAATTTCAACCATTCTCTTGGCCCTTCATTTCTTTTAAAATTCCTTCCGATTCGGAAACATTGAAATAATTGTAAAAATCGTCGCTCAAAGAAAGTTCGTAAGTCCTTCCGGCCCTTTTCTTTTTTATCAGTCCCAAGTCGAAGAATTTTTTTATGTGCTCGTACGCCTTGTTGCTTCTTATTTTCGTGAGAACGCTCTGTTTCATCGGCTGTTTGTAAGCTATTATTGCGAGCGTCTCCTGCTCCGATTTTGAAAATTCCGCGCTTCCCGTCGCAAGTTTGTTTATTATTCCGGTAAATTCCGGTTTGACGTCCATTTTCCACATTCCGCTTTTTTCAACAATTTCCATCGCGGAATCGTCTTTTTCGTATTTTTCCTGAAGTTTTTCTATGCATTCCCTTATGATTATCGGATTCAAATCGCTCAGCGAAATAAGTTCCGGCATAGAAAGAAATTTTCCCGCAATGAAAAAAATCGCCTCGACTTTTCTCAAATTCTCCTTTTCCTTCTCTTCTTCAATATCCTTCACGGCTTTTCCGGAAATTTCCATGATTTAAGAGAATCAGAGTGCTTAAAAAATCTTATCTTGAACAGCTGAAATCAACGCCGCCGAAAAGATAATTCGGATTTCTTCCCTCTCTGTTCATTTGTTCGTTCAATCGGTTGACGTATTGCGCGCACGAATCCCTGTCGCTTCTCGCCTTATTTAAAGAACATCCGGAATAAAAGATAATTGAGGCGGCAAATAATGCGCATGTAAAATCTCTCGTTAAGTGTTTGTATTCCATGAAAATCAATTCCCTCCCGGGTTTAAAATTGTAACTGAATCTGGCTCGGACAAGTGATTCCTCTTGAAAGTGTCGCTTATCGTAAAACTTAGGCAGGAAAGTTCGGAGATATTAACAAGCCCTGCGGAATTATTTGGGTCAAATGCAAAATTTTCCCTCATCAAATCTATCTCGCCCCTGTCTGAACAGCTTGCATAAAAATTGAATCTTCCCGGAACTTTTTGATCGGAAAGAAGAACAATCGTCTTGAAAACCTCTTCGGAACCGGGATAGTAAATTTTTATTTTAAAATCAAAAGGATTTGCGGGATTCTTCTTAAAATAAAATTTTGTCATGGTTTTGAAAAAAGCGGGAAAAACGCCCGCACCAAGATATTGCCGAAGAACATCGTCTTTTGGCTTGATGTATTCGCCAAGCCCGCCGTATATTTCTCTCCCTTTCGGCTCGGGCATTTTGTCTCCGACTTTCAACTCGTCCGCGAATGCCGGAATTGACGCAAAAAGCGAAGCCGCCGCAACTAATGAAGCCAATGTTTTTCTCATCAAATCGCAGAAGGGAAGAATTATTTAAATGTTGTCATTAAAGAATTAGGACAGTTACAACGCAATGTTGCATGGAGGAATTTTAAAAAGCAAATTCTCCCTATATTCTTCTATCCTGTCTATGTTTCCGTCAGAAACGAGATTATCCAGGTAAATTCTTCCTTTTTTGCCTTCATCAAATCTAAAAACCAGAAAGGGATATTTGCTTATTTTGCCGTTGCATTTCACATATCCCTCCGTGTCAAAAGTATCGGAAAGCTCGTCGCCGCCGTCATAAATAAAAGTATATCCTTTTGCTCCGTCAATTGACATCCATTCTTTTTTAAGGATTAAGTTTCCTCTTGCGCTAGGCATTTCTTCTCCGATTTTTCTCGGCTCGGCGCTTGCAATTAAAGGGGTTCCAAAAAAGACAGCTCCCGCAAGAATAAGAGAGAATAATTTTGTCATAAGTAAACAAATCTATTCTCTTTTAAGGGATTGTTGTGCTGAAAAATATATTTCAAATCTTAAACCTAAGCAGTCCGCCCATTCCGGAAATGTTGAAAAACTGCTCTCCCTCTTTCGTCTCTGTTGAAACAACTTCAACGTTCGCATTTATATTTTCAGCCATTTCTTTCAATTCTCTCGCAATATTCTTGTCAAGATTTTTTGACAAAATCAGCGTGTTTACCGCGCCGTATTGAAGCGCTTTTCTCAAATCATCTTCCTTGTAAACAGCCATGTCAGGTTTTTCGCCGAGCGTCTCAAAAAATTTCTCAAGAATCTTTTGTTCCTTGATAATTTCCTGATTTGCAAGAATCTCCCTTGACTTGGCAACAAGCTCTTTCAATCCCGACTCGTCCGCGTCTCCGAGATCAATCACTCCGATTACCTTCTCTCTCAGTTTTGTCGGAAGATATTCCTCGTCGAGAAATTCATCCTTTGTCGGAATCGGTCCTCCGACGAGAATTCCTTTCAGCTTCGGCATTTCAAAAAATATTTTTTTCATTTCCTCGGCAACCCGTTTGTAAAATTCCTTCGTCAATCCTTCTGTGATGCGGTGAAATCTTTGGGACGATTGTCCTCCCGCTCTTACTTTTGACGGAACTCCCGAAGTCATCTTTTGAAGAAGCTCTATGCTCTTTCCCTCGAGCATTCCGATTGCCGCATCTTTCCTATCCATAACAAGAAGTCCGAAAACCTCGTCAACCTCAAGCATTTCCCTGAGCGGCTGAGTTATAAATTCCTTGTCGCATCTGTAAATCCTTGTCTTCAAAGGCATCGGCGGAAGAATTTCCCATAACTGCAAATCCTGCTGTCCCTCGTTTTTCGAGATGTTTCCGCAAAAAATCGCAACGCCGTTTTCAGGCGTTTTCTTATAACTTTTCAGTTGTCTCGCCACTTTATCAAGCGCGTCGCCGACATTTTTCCTCGTAGCCGTCGACTTTATGTTTTTCGCCGTCGATTTCTCCGCTTCCAATTGGTCGACGACGCTGTAAATATTCTGTCCCGCGGGAACATAAACAGTTATCAATTCCGTCTGTCTTCCCCGATATTTTTCCAACTCGTTTAGGACGTCTTCAAGTTCTGTTTTATCCATGACCATATCTAATAAATAAAAAGTTTGTTTAAATAATTAATCATATAAATGTTTATAAAAAAGAAAATCATTCAGCAATATGGTTAAAGGAATTGAATCCAAAGTCGCTGAAACAAGCAGTTTTTGGGAAGGATTTGACTGGTCGTTTGGATACATGCCAAATCCAAAAGAAGTTGTCGAAGCGGTTAGGCAATTACCTGAAGTAATGAGGGAAATAAGAGATAACAGATATGAAAGGCGGGAAAGAATCGGGTGTTTAACCGGAGCTGCACTTGACGTACTTGTGACATATGTCGCCCTGCCGGGTACAATTGGTCATATTATTTACGACATTTTCAAATAATTTCAAAACAGACAGAAATCTTCTCAGACTAAACCAAATTGTGCGTTGCGGTTAAATCCTTTTCAAACTTTTTTAATTTTTTCGGAATCTCGATTCCCGAAATTTCGTTTCTCAAGCTTATGCCTTTTTCCTTTTTCTCCTTCCAAACCGCGCTGTTGAAGTTCATAAGCTCTTCCATCAAACTCAAATCTGATTTTCCCTTGTTGGATTTTGGAAATTCCGATTTAAGCAGATCGATTTTCGCCTCTTTTGCAATTACGCTTGAAAGCTGCGGAACAATGGGATAAATCAAAGTCAAAAATCTTTCAAGAAGAAAATGCAGTGCATATTTCGCCGAATCGCTTTCCTCTCTCGTGAATTTTTTGTTTTCGTTGTAAGCCCGCGATTTTATCATCTCGATGTAATTCGACGCAAAAACGTCCCATAAAAAATTTCTCAATTTTGTGGCGGGACGGTAAAAATCATACGAGCCGTAACAGCTGTCCGAAAACTCTGTCAAATCCTCAATATAATCTATGAAAAGTTTGTCAAGCTCGGCAAGTTTCGGTCTTGAATTTGGCTTTTCAAAGAGAAAAACAAATTTGGAAACATTGATTATTTTGTTTATCGTCTTCAGTTCTCCCCTTATTTTTTCCTCTGAACAGCTCAAATCCTGCTTTGACAAATCTCCCTCTGTCGCAGCCCACAACCTTATCGCCTCCGCCCCGTACTGCGAAAGAAGTTTCTGAGGGTCGACGACATTTCCCAGAGATTTTGACATTTTTCTTCCCTGCGAATCAAGAATGTGCTGATTTATCCAAACGTCCTTGAAGCACGGCTTTTTCGTCTCAAGATAGCCGCGAAGAATCGTGTAATAAAGCCACGTCCTGACAATTTCCTTTCCCTGCGGTCTCAGCGCCGCCGGATAGGCCTTCTTGAAAAAATCATCGTCAGTTTTGTATTTCAAAATAAAAAGTTCTGAAATCGACGAATCCATCCACGTGTCAAGAACGCGCGTCTCTCCCGTCCATTTTAATTTTTTGAAATCCTTAGATTTTTTTCCCGTATGCTTTCCGCTTTTCCAAACTTCTGCATTTTCAGGAACACTTTCCTTCCACGGCTGATAATATTTTCCCGCAGGGGGAACGGCGACAATTTTTTCCCCTGAACTCTCGGAATGCCAAAGAGGAATTTCCGTCGCGTAAAATCTCCTTCTTGAAATCGGCCAGTCTATTGAAACGGAATCAATCCAATCGATGAGAATTTTTCTCGATTCCTCCGGAAAAAATTTTATCTTTTTCGACATTTTTTTGACGTCGTTCTTGAATTCCAATTGCTTCAGATAAAATTCAGGCATTTCGATGAATTCTATTTCAGCTTTCGAGCGCTCGGAAATCGGCGTGCGATGCATTATTTTTTCCTGCTTTTGCAGAAAATTTTTTCCCTTGAGTTCTTCGATTATTTTCTGCCTCGCCTCTTTCACTTTCAGTCCCTTCAAAAATCCGGCATGCTCGTTCATTCTTCCGTCGGCGTTTATCGCGATTGTCGGCTTTATTTTCATATCCCTGAAAAATTGTATGTCTGATAAATCTCCGGCAGAGCACATCATTGCAAGCCCGGTTCCCTTGTCGGCCTGCGCGAGAGAATGCGCCTTTATCGGAACTTCTTTCCCAAACAAAGGAGTTATCGCAGTTTTTCCTTCAAGATGCCCGTATCTTTTGTCGTCCGGATTAAAAATAACCATGCTGCATGTGCAGATTAATTCAGGTCTTGTCGTCCCGATGACGATCCCCTCGCCGGTTTCCTTGACCTTCCATTTCACGTAGTTGAAATTTGATTCCAAATCCAGATAATCAATCTCGGAGTCCGCGACGGTTGTCTGCAATGCAGAATCCCAGTTATTTATTCTCGTGTCTTCGTAAATCAGCCCTTTTTTGTACAGCTCTATGAAAGTCGCCTGCGTTAATTTTCTGTAGTCCGGAGAATCGGTCATATAAACCGCTCCGATGTGATTCCCCTGCCTGTAAGATGTAAATGAAATCCCGAGCTTTGAAAAAGAACTCATGGTTTCTACGGAGGTTTCGTTCAAAAGCCTCTCGCAATATTTCAAAAATTCGCCCCTTGAAACTTTGAACGGACTCACTCCGAATTTTTTCTCGGCGCCTATTTCAATCGGCAAGCCGTTTCTGTCCAATCCCAACGGAAAAACCACTGAGAATCCCTTCATTCTTTTGTATCTGGCGAAAAAATCCATGTAGCAATATGTTACCGACTGCCCGATGTGAACAGGGGCATTTACATACGGCGGCGGCGTGTCTATGGAATAAATCTTCTTCGTTTTTCCGCCAAACCTGAAAATCTCCGACTTTTCCCATCCATTTGTTATTTCTTTCTCGATATCGACGTTCCAGTTTTTTATCTTCCCGAATTCCATATCCGGTTGAGCAAAAAGATAATTATAAAGTTTGCCGATTTCAAAAATTTTAAAATTGCCGAAGAAACTGCTCATTTAAAATTTAGGAAAAATTTTAAATACCACGAATTTATGGAATAAAATGGCGGACAATCCAGTAAACCTTCCGGGCGGATTCGGCGGACTCGTGAGGTTCAACGAGGAATACACAAGTTACTTCAACTTCAAACCGATTCATATAATGATTTTCGTCGCAGGCATAATTGCATTCAGGATTTTTCTAGGATTTTGGTTTAAGTAAAAATAACGACGATGCTCCAACCTTGGCGTTTCCCTTGAAAAGAGAAATTTGCAAAAGGATAATATGCAAAAAATATTTATCAGTGCATAATTAATTTGATGGGGGATTGTAAGTTAAAATTTATTTCTGTTTCCGTGGGGCGGGCGGGAAAGAAACAAGAGAGTTAAAAAAATATTTCCAACAGAAAACCATAAAAACCTTTTTAATTTTCCTTTAAAATGTTTCCAAACATAGACCCAAAGAAAATGCAGGCAATGATGAAGCAAATGGGAATCGCACAGGAAGAAATATCCGCCGAGAAAGTAACAATCGAAAAAACCGGCGGTGGAAAGATGATAATAAAAAACCCGTCTGTGACGAAAATAAAAATTCAGGGACAAGAAACATTTCAAATCTCCGGAGAAATTTCCGAAGACGAATTTTCCGAAGAAGACGTGAAAACTATTGTTGAAAAAACAGGGGCATCCAAATCAGAAGCAAAAAAAGCGCTTGAAAAAACCGGCGATTTGGCAGACGCGATTTTGGAGTTGAGTTAATTTCTCTCCGCTTGTTTCAGAATAATTTTAGAATGGTATTCTTGAACTCCTTTTAAAAATTCAGACGCAACTACGCTTAATCCGGGCGCCAAGTCCACTCTTTCGTTCCAATCATTAATGCCAAGTTGAACTGCTTTTTCCAAAAACCGTCCTCTTTCAGAATAAACATCTCCCAATTGACCTCTTTGTTTAGCAGTCACGAATACTTCATCGCCCTCATAAGGGCTGCCTTTGCAATTTTTAGTAATTCTCTCTATATCATTTTTCAATTGAGGTTCTTTGACAGAAAGTTCATAAAGCTCCTTAACAATTTTTATTCTATCATCCAAAACTCTTGCATCATATTTTTCCCTGAAATCCTTCGGCGCCGGCAAACCAAGCAAATCCAACGCCTCAACATAGGACAAATCCATCCATCTTTCATTATCAGAGCGGTTTTTTAAAAACTCCGCGGTTTCCTGCAAATTTTTCTGTCTATACCTTGAAATGGCATTGTTAAATCTGAAAAATAATTCAACATCCTCGCCCGTGTGGAATTCAAGAGCGGGCTTTGAAATTCTCAACGCCGTGGAAAAACAGCCGTCCTTGCCGAGGGAGTATTCCGCATTTTGCCCAAATCGGGAAAAATCATAAGGAGGAATAATTATTTGCCCTTCTTTTAATTTCCATTCGGGACCAGTGTACCCGTTATCAGAATATTCTGCATATCTGTCCATCGGCAAAACAAAATTATGTCCAAAACTTTTTTCCGGCTCAATAATTTTGAGTGCCGCAAGTTTGTTATCAATCTCGCTCGCTTTATACGGGACAAATCTCCAATGGGATCTTAAAACGCCAAGACGTCTCATCGTTGTAATTCCATGCCTACCAACCGAATTTTCCACAGCCAAAACCCGCTGTCCCACTGCATTTGATAATTTGGTTTCCAAATCCGAAAAAGCTCTTTTAAAATTTTCAACCTTTTCCGACGCCTCAAGAAGATTCATGTAAAAATAACAAATTCAAATTATTTAAACATTGTTGTGATAAAATCCTTAACCGCTGTAAAAATTATACCTTTCAGAACATTCCAGCACTTCTTTTCTAAACGGGCTGTCCGACGATGAAAGCCCTCTTTGACGGCACATTGACAAAATCCAAGTCGCATATTCCGGTTTTGCGGGAATATTTCCTTTCGTATTTGAAATCTTCCTCACTTCCTCCATAATTTCAAAATTGCTCAACGGCTTGTATTGCTCTCTCATGAAAACCCTGCATCTCTTTCTCTTTTAAATATTATTATGGTAAAAATTGAAAATCCGGAATTCACAACCTTTTTAAAGAAACATATAAAAAGCCCGATATCTTGTATAATTATGCTTCTAAAAACCCCAAAAAAACTGCATGGAAGAAATAATTCAGGAAAAAATAAGCGCGGACCATCTTTTGTATGTCAGTTTGAAATACACCAAAACATGTGACGTGATATTCAATTTAATTCTTCGCTGGAGAAAAATGATTGAAACCAGCATTGACGAGCTTTTGAAGCGCGCAAAAAAAAGAAAAAAAATTTCCGCCATTCCGGGGAACCCCGCAAAAAAAATCGAGGAAGTCAGAAAACTCTTCAAAAAAGACAAAAATTTTCAGGACGTAATAGACATGTATGAAATGTTCAGGAAAGTCGAGGAACTCAGAAAAGAAAGAATCGGCGAATTCAGGAAAAACGTCACGCTGAAAATTTTTTACAAGGGCGAGGAAATAAACGTCAATCTGGAACAGCTGAAAATTTACGCGGAAAAGTTGGAAAAATTTATAAGCGTAACTAAACAATTTCTTTTGCATTAACTATCGGTGTTCTTAAAATGAAAAGGGTAATCGTTATAACTTCTGGAAAAGGCGGCGTCGGGAAAACGACAACCGCGATAAATCTCGGCGCGGCGATGAATATTTTCGGTCGCGAAGTTCTCATTGTCGACGGCAATTTGACAACGCCGAACGTCGGAATTCATTTCGGCTCTCCCGAGGTGCCGGTAACGTTAAATCACGTTCTTTCAAACAAGGCGGAGGTTTTCGAGGCGGTTTACGAGCACGAATCCGGATTGAAAATAATTCCCGCCTCGCTTTCTGTGAAAGAATTGAAAAAAATAAAGCCGGAAAAAATAGGCAATTTCAAAAAGGACTTTACGAAAATTTCAGACATAGTGGTTGTTGACAGTTCTGCCGGATTGGGAAACGAGGCGACATCGGTTATGGCGGTCGCGGACGAATTAATAATTGTCACAAATCCCGAAATGCCTGCGATAACAGATGCGCTAAAAACATTGAAATTGGCTCAGGAAATGAAAAAGCCGATTCTGGGCGTTATAATAACAAAAGTCAGGGAAGACGACATTGAAATGCAGCCCGACGTCGTCAAGGAAATGCTTGAAATTCCGATACTCGGAATGGTTCCTTACGACTTAAGCGTTTCAAAATCGCTCAACATGAAAGACGCCGTCGTTCACACGCATCCCAAAAGCAAGGCGGCGAGGGCGTACAAGGAAATTGCGGCGAAAATCCTGAACGTGAAATACGATTCAAAAAAAGACGCGGAAAACTTTATTGAAAAAATTCTCAAGAAATTCGGATTTGGGAAAAAGAGGAAATAATCTTTTAATCACGATAATAATTTTAAAGCGAGTGCATATGAAATTTGGATGTACAACACTAGATTTTTCCGAGAATACAGAAGACCTGAACTTCCAGTTTTTATAGATTCTAATTTCGGTGATCTTGATTTGGAATTAAAAAATATAGGACATCTTCTGGAATTGAATTACTTCAGACAAGAAAATCCCAGCATTAAAAATATGCGCGCAAATTCTTCCTACCTTTTGGCAAATTCAAATCCTTTGGCAATTGCAAGATTGCAGGCGGTAAAATGGACCAAACCTTTGGATAGCGAGCAGTTGGGAGAGATATCATTATGGATTGAACATTTAAATCTGGACCAAAAATTTCCTGAATTGGAAGAAATAGCTAAATGCTATGGATTAGTTAACAAAGGTACGAGAAATGATTTTAAAAATCGTCGCGTAGATTATGTTATTTCTACTTGGTCCTTAAATTCTCATTTAACAAGATAATCACCCCTTTATCCCTACTACCGCGGTCTCGGGATTTCTGACAAAATTCGCCTTGTCTCTGAAAATGGAAATTATTTTCCCAAACGTTTTCTGCAAAAACCCGCTTCCGACGCTGTTGTAGCTTATTCTGACGTCGTTTAAATTTCGCGTCGAGACGACGGATATTTTATTTGAATTATCAGCGACAATCTTGTGCTCCCGCGTCAAAGAATTTTCCGCTTTATTTTTTGCTTCAATTTCAATTTTTGAAGAATCTGCATTTGTAGATTTTTTGGAAAGCAAAACATTGTCGTCTTTTATTTCAATTGACGTTGCCCCGTTAAGGATTATTGAATTGCCTTTTGCCGTAATTTTAGGAATAGTTCCGGTATTTTGCACTTCTATTTTTGAGTCCGCCGGCTGGATTGCAACATCTCCGTCTTTTGAAACAGGGATGTAGGGATTTCCCTTGTTGAATGTCAAAACCGCTCCCTTTCCGGAATTTGATTCAACAATAAGATTATTTTTGCCGAAAGAAACGTCTATTTTTCCGTGCTCGACGCCGTCAAAAAACAAATCGTTTTCTTTGAGAAAAGTCGACTGCAAATTCGCGAGCTTGTTTCCGATTTTCACGTTGTTCAAAGATGTCTCGTCCGAAAGAACAGAATACAACCTTCCCTGAAAAGAATTTATTTTTCCGCTCATCAAAAAATCGCCGGGAATTCTCACGTTGCTTCCTTCCATCGTCGTGAGATAGTCCTTCAAGCCCGGCGCTTGAACAGAAGTCGGAAAAGATGGAAGCGTTGAACTCGGAGGAATCCTGAGATTTATTCCCGTCTCGGAATTGAATTTCAACTGTGTATCGGCGGGAACGGTCGCTTGAACTTTTTGCAGCGTAAAGGTTCCCTCTTTTAATGTCAAATCCGCATTTACCAATTCCCCTTGCGCGTTCACATCGGCAACGACCGGCGCTTTTCTTAAATCCTGTCCGTATATTCCTTTGAAACTGCTTCCTTTTGTATCAAGATCGCACGTC
Source organism: Candidatus Pacearchaeota archaeon (assembly GCA_016204145.1). Classification (GTDB taxonomy): domain Archaea; phylum Nanobdellota; class Nanobdellia; order Pacearchaeales; family GW2011-AR1; genus JACQLK01. The sequence goes on from JACQLK010000016.1 coordinate 25,982, forward strand.
TCAATTAAACAAGAGATTCTTTTTATCTCGTTATTTTGCTGCGCAATTTCAAAATTTCCCTGTCCGTAAATTGTATTTTGCGGCAAGCCGCATCCTGAAAATACTTCGTATCCCGGAATATCTACTTCGCACGACTCCGCGGCGAAAATCAGTTGCGGTGAAAAAGACAGCGTAACCGCAAAAAACAAAATTGTTAAAATTTCCTTTTTCATTATGAAAAATTCCTTTTTTTATGCTGAAATTTATTTTTCATTTTAATATTTGTTTATGAAAACAAATTCCAATGTTTCGTTGTTTATTTTTGAATTTTCGTCCCTGAATGAAAAAATCGTTCCGTTTTCAGATTCCTGCATGTCAACGTATAAATCGTTTTTCAGCGCGATGTCCAGCGCGCAATTTAAGCAAATGCCGTCGTGCGTCATTTGTTCCTGCAAAAATTCCTGAACCGCATTGTAAACAATTCCGTATCTCACCTGGACTTCTATTTTGAAATCCTTGAGCAAGGTGGAACTCTGCCCTTGCTTTATCGTTATCGGATAAATTATTTCAAAACTCACTTTGTCTTCGGATATTGTCGGCGTCGCGGAAATTTCTCCGGAGGTTATTTCCGTTTCCTTAAAATCCTGAAAATTTCTTATGCACAGCGACGCGATCTTCCCGAAATTGCTCGACATTTCGTTTTCCATTTTTTCTTTTGACGGCATGTGATTTTCGCCGCCATAATAATAGTAAGGAAAACCCAATTCATCGGAAAGATTAGGCGGAATCAAATAGCCGCCGCCGTAGGCGGCTGCGTAAACAATTTTGTCGCTCGCATCTTGCAGGCAATCTTGTACAAAATTATTGACGTTTTGCGCTTCCGGATTTAAAAAGCCGAAATTGCCCCGCATAAAAAAAGCCAGGGCGGAAACCGCGATGACGATGATTGCAACGATTAAAAAAATTGTCAGTTGCCCTCTTTTTTTCATCAATATTAATGAAAAAAGGGATATAAAAATTTAATGACGCAAAATTTTTATTCTCTGTTTCTCTGTTCCAATATGGAAGACGCTCGCAAATCTCTGATTCTGAACATAATCGGAATTTTCCCGTTGGTAATGGGAATTCTCGCGATTTTCAATTCGCTTAAAATTGGCTCCGTCTCGCAGATTTTGTGGATTTGCTATTTTTGCCTGATTCTTATCGGGATGGGCATTTTGTCAGGAAATGATTTTCTTGTAATGAGTCAAATCTATATTCTTTTTATTCCGTTGATTTTTTGGGACGTTGATTTTATTTACCATTGGATTTTCCAAGAGCCGCTTTGGGGAATAAGCGACTATTTCTTTGTCGGAAATTTCGACCTTGGAAAAATAATAAGCTTGCAGCATCTCGCGACGATTCCAATGACAATTTATTCCCTGCGTTTGATGGGGCCGAAGAGAAAGGACGCGTGGAAATTGAGCGTTGTTCAAATAATTGCCGTTTATCTTTTGACAAACGCGTTTTTTCCGGGAACAAACATAAATTGCATTTCAGAACCGTGTGTGAATTTCAACCTAGGGCTTCCTTATGTTGCGACATGGTTCCTTGCATTTTTCACGATGATTTTCATAAGCGTTCTTGTCATCAATGGCTTTTTCTTCAGAAAATCAAAATTCAAAGAAAGGTTTATGTGAAAGAAACAGATTATCCGAAAAAGTGAATGTGCAAACCGCATTTAAAATCCAAAAGAACATGTTTCTCAATTCCTCGCTGATGAAAAAATGTTAATATCCAATCAAACTATAACATCGAAATGTTTTTTGGAATTAACCCTGTTTCATCTGCAATAGGCAATTTTTTATTTTGCGCGGGGAGGAGCAACACAGGGGTGATGATTTCCATAATGTAAAAACTTATCGCGGTGGATTTTATCATTAAAATTTCCCTGGGCTTTATTTTATCTTCGCCCCGACTTCGACATCCTTCTCGGGAGAAATCAAAATAACTTGCATTTCATCTTTGCTCGCCGCCGCAAGAAGCATTCCGTTGCTTTCAATTCCTTTCAACATTCGCGGAGCAAGATTCGCGACGATAATTATCTTTTTGTTTTTCAGTTCGTCTTTTGAGTAATGTTTTTTTATTCCCGCGCAAATCACGCGCTTTCCGATTTCTTTTCCCAAATCAACGCTCAGTTTGTAAAGCTTGTCCGCGCCTTCAATGTCCTCAACTTTCAAGATTTTTCCGACTCGCAAATCCGTTTTCGCGAAGTCGTCGTATGAGATTATGGATTCGGTCATTTTACCGCTCCATCTTCAATCTCAAAGTAAGCTTCTTTATCAGACGGATTAAAAATTAATTTGGCCTTTGTCTTTAGCAGAAAATCTATTCCCAATAAACTCGGTTGGAGAGAATTATCTTCTCCTTTGATAGGAAAATCCACAGACATTTCAACTTCAAAATCCCCGAATTTTAGTTTTGCTTTTTCAAGGACTATTGTAAAAATTTGCCCTCCACCAATATTTACGGGTTTATGCTTGCCTTGTAGTTTGGCAAGTTGCACTTTTGAAATTCTAGTCCTTTTCATATCCAAAGGACCGATAAGAGTTACCGGACTTCCTGTGTCTACAATTGCCCGTATGGGAATGAATAAATGCGGGTCTTCCGACCTTAATAAAAAAACAGCAATAATCCTCAAGCTTCCGGCAAAAAATTCTACATTTAAAGGAATTTTTCTCATCTTAAAGAATCAAGATAAATCCTTCTGGATGAACAAACTCTATAAAAGTGAAGGAAGGGTTTTCTCCTCTTTTTTCAATTTCTTTTATTACAACATCTACATTTTCATTAGAAACAATCGGTTTAGAATTTTTTATAGCCACGAATTTGCCGACAAAGCCCTCTTTTTGTAATTTAGATATATTTCTATGAAACCATTCGCTGTCTCTCTCAAAGTTTTCCAAAATCTGCGTTTCTTGGCTTGTCATTTTAATGAAGAACTCTTTTTCCTTTTAGGGGATGAAAGCAGTAGAAAATCAACTTTTTTAAATTTTGCGGAACAAGAATCAAACCCTCTTTTCATTTAAGGGCTAGGCAAAACCTCTTTATAAATTTTTTAGTTTTTAAAAATTACCCCAAGCTCTCCTCGATTATCTTAATCTCATCTGAAGTCAAACCGTAGAGTTTGTAAACCTCGGCGTCGATTTCATAGTCAATGTTTTTTATCTGTTGTTCCAATCTTTCTTTTTCATTTCCGGAAACGCCGGAGTCGTGATTTTTCTTTTGAATCTCAAGCATTTCATTGACGAGGGAAATGATTTTTTGTTGTTGGGGAGGAGAAACTTTCGGAATAATTATTCTTTCAGTAACGGGATTATCAAATTGCATTGTTCTTATCGCTTTTCCAAAAATAAATCTATAGGCGTACCAATTAGTTAGTTTTGAGTTAATTATCGCAATTAAGAATTCTGAAGAAAATTTATTCTTATTTTGAAGTTGATTAATTGTATCCACAATTATATAATCATTAATTTTTAAATCATTAGATAAAGAAGCTGTTATTTTTATATGGTCAATTGGATTCTCAATGTGTGCTACTATTCTCTGAACCAAAATAGAATTTTGTTTGATAAACGCTTTTTCATCTTTAACAACTTTTTTAGATATATACCCTTTAACATCTGAAGAAATAACATATCTTCCAATTTGCATACCTCCTAAAACCATTAAATCAGATTTTTTATCTGTAACTTCTTTTTGGTAAATAGCTCCTCGCCGATTAATAATTAAATCATTTAACGAAACCCCAGAATTTTTTATTTTTCTTCCGACGTTTAATTCTTTATCAGAAATTCCATTCAGCAAAAATCCAAACTCTTTGAAAGTTTCTTTGTTTATCTTTCCAACACATTTAATTTCTTGGTTGTCTCTTACACAAGAATTATAAAATTTTTCACTCTTATTTTTATTATAAAAATAAATAACTTGTTCAAGTTTTACTTCTTTCCAAACTTTTCCTACGTCAACAACTTCTTTTAAACCTTGCAAAAGTTTTTCTCTTATTTCTTCCCAAGTTGAAGAATAAACAAATGGTTTAGGAATAATAAACCCATTAATTCCTTTAGAATTTAATAAATCAACTGCAAGAGACATAAACAAACAAGCCGTATCAGTATTTCCTAATTTAAACTTCTTTTCTAATAATTCTCTATCCTTCTCTGGCAAATCCGCACCATACGGCGGATTCCCGACGACAACGTCAAATCCTCCGTTTCTGAAAACATCAGGGAACTGCGCGTTCCAATTAAACGCCTTGTCTCCCGCTACTTTTGAATCGTCAATCAAGGAGTTTCAGTTTTTTATGTTATTTTTCAAATTAGGAAGCAAAAGCTTTCTCGTCTCCCTTGTTTCTCCTTCAAGAAGTTTCAGCAGCAAATTCAACTGCGCCAGCTCAACCGCCTTCTCGTCCAAGTCAACGCCGTAAACGCATCTTGAAAGAATTGTGATTTTTTGCGCCAAATTCAACCTGTCCTCGTAATTTTTAAAAGTTGAATTTTTGCTTTTGTCTCCTCTCTTCATTTTTTCCTCAACAGCATCGCAAACCTCCTGAAACGCGCGAATCAAAAAACTTCCGGAGCCGCAGGCAGGGTCAACTATTCTGACTTCCAATATTTCGTCAATGGATTTATCTTTTACATATTCTCCGACAGTATTTTTGACGATGTAATCCACAATGTAAGAGGGAGTGTAGTAAATTCCCATCTTTTTTCTTTTTCCGCTTTCGGAATCCAACTTTACTCTTTGTTCTGTTCCCCTCAAAACAACGCCGAGGTATTGCTCATATATGCTCCCGAGCAAATCGCCGGGAATCTCGTCAAACATATATCGCGACTGCTTATTTTCCACGCCAAAATAAAGAATTTTTATTATTTTTTCCAAATTCTCATCATCTAAAAAAATATTTTTCTCATCTTCAAGTATTCCCGAAGAAAATAATTTTGAATTGTATGATTTGTCAAAAATCTTGAACTGTTCATCCAATGCAGGCCACAATTTCACCTTTAATCGGCCTTCTCGTGAATCCTTGACAAGTCCAAGCAAAAAATTCTGATTCTCCAATCCCCTGTCTTCGGCGGAGCGCATAAAAATCAACCTATCAATTAAAATCTGTATCGCCTCGTCTATCTGCTCGTCTGTCAGATAATTCCTTAATTTCTTCAAATCGTTGGAGAGCAATCTTCTTATTTCAAGCAAATCGGCTAAAATGCTTTCGTCAACCGGGACAAATTGCTTTTCGTCTTTTTTTGATAAAAGTTTATTTATTTCTTGTTTTTCAAAACTTTCCCTTGAAATAAGCCACAACTTGTCAAATTCTTTTTCAAAATCCTTAAACTCAAGCCAGAATAATAAATTCTTGTCTATGTTTTTTATATTTGAAAGCGCGTGATAAACCCTGAAATATTTAAAATTAGTAAGAACCGAAAATTTTATTTTCCTGTGGTAGGCGTAAGAAACCGCCTGTCTTCCCTCGTCTTCCGATAAAGAAACATTTGTTTTTTTCGCCTCAACAACCAAGCTTTCCTGATTTCCGATTCTTAAAATATAATCCGCCCTTCCTTTAAGCACTCTTTTTTCTTTTGAAATATCTTCCCTATTCCAGCCCAATGCTTCAAACAGCGGCTCAATGAATTGAAATTTTATATCTTCCTCAGGCATTGAATCCAATTCGCTCTTTGATTTCAGCGAAAATTTGCGGACTATCTTTTCTACTTCTAATTTCGCTTCTTCCTTAGTTGTCATTTTATATTTTTTTGAAAAGCACCTCCGCCTTCTTAATTTTATTCGTCTCAAATATTTTATTAATCTTCTCCGACGTTTGCGGAATGAACGGCGAAAGATAAAAACTTATTTTTCTTATCGCTTCAACCAATTCAAACAAAACTTTTTTGTCATGCGTCTCCCACGGCTTTTTTTCCTGAACATATTCGTTGCAAATATCAACAAAAGCAAAAATTTCATTCAGCACTTTGTCAAGCTCGTAATTTTCAAAATGATTTTCAATTTCTTTTTCCTTAAATTTTTTCATCAAATCGTTTTGCGTTTTCTCAATCCCGTATTTTTCCGCCAGCGCGCTCACGCGCGAAACGAGATTTCCCAGCTTGTCCGCGAGCTCGTTGTTATGCCTGTCAACAAGCGCGGTTCTTGAAAAATCCCCATCTTCACCGAAAGGCACGCTTCTCATCAAAAAATATCTCGCCGAATCCAAGCCCGCGAGCGAAACCAGCTCGTCGACGTTTATCACGTTTCCCGTCGTCTTTGAGATTTTCTCGCCTTCAATCGTCAGCCATCCGTGCGCGAAGACATTTTTCGGCGGCTTGATTCCGGCAGAAAGAAGAATCGCGGGCCAAATCGCGGAATGAAACCACAAAATTTCTTTTCCCATCAAATGCAAATCCGCGGGCCAGAATTTCTCTTTTCCTTTTTCCCTCGTCGCGGAGTAATAATTCGTCAGCGCGTCAAACCAAACGTAAGCGATGTGTTTCTCGTCAAACGGAAGTTTTATTCCCCAGTCAAAGCTCGTTCTTGAAATGCTCAAATCCTGCAATCCCCCTCTCACCCTGTTGATAATTTCCATCTCCCTGCTTTTCGGAAGGATGAATCCTTTCTTGTAAAGCGCGAGGAGTTTTTTCCGGTATTTCGAAAGTTTGAAAAAATAACTTTTCTCTTTTAATTTCTCGGCTTTTATTTTATGCACGGGACAAAACCCGTCAACCAAATCTTTCTCCGTGTAATATTGCTCGCAAGGAGTGCAGTAAAATCCCTCGTATTTCCCGAGATAAATGTCTTTTTTATCATAACACTTTTGCAATATCTCTCTGACAACTTTCTCGTGGTCCTTGTCCGTCGTTCTTATGAATCTGTCATAATCAACATTTAATTTTTTCCAATCATCTTTGTATTTTTTCACAAGTTCGTCTACAAATTCCTTCGGCTTCTTCCCTTGTTTTTTCGCCGCGCTTTCAATTTTTTTTCCGTGCTCGTCTGTTCCCGTGAGAAAAAAAACATCCTCTCCTTTCAAGCGGTGCCATCTCGCCAAGATATCTGCCGCTATCGCGGTGTAAGCGTGCCCCACATGAGGGATATCATTCGGATAAAAAATCGGCGTCGTGACGTAAAATTTCTTCATCCACTTCTAAAAAAAGTGAAATATAAAAATGCTTTGTTGAAAAAGATTTAGGCAAGATACGGCATTGAAATGCCGTCAAGTTGCGCAAAAACATATGACGGTGGTTTTTTAGTTAACATTTGTTTTTGCGGGGCGGGGAGTTTCGGATGGGAGAATTAAATTCAATTAAATGGCGTATTCGTAAGAATCAGCGACATATCTCTCTATGCTCCCGACTTTTCTTTCATACAACTCGCGTTCCTGCCTTGTAACTTTTCCCGTCTTTGTCCAGTCAATCAAATCAATTCGAGCTGAAGTGTCAAAACTAACAAGAAGATATTTTAGTCGGGAATTTGCAACTTTTCCTTCAACATAATCTCTTACTATATCCACGCTAAATCCTCTTTCCTGGATTTGTTGAAAAATCCTTTCACAAGTTGCTTTTCTTTTTTTATCGTCCACAACAACCAAATGGTACCTTGCAAGCGCGGGATTGTCTGGAGATTGTTGCCAATTCCACAAAACATGTCTGCTTCCGGCGGAAATTTTTTTAAGGGCATATAAATTAACTTTTCTCATAGATTATAAAAAAAGATAGTTATAAAAATTTAATGAAATTGAAGCTCTGGTGCGGCTTTGGTCTAATGGCATGACGTCACCTTCCCATGGCACTTTTCACTGAAGGTGAAAAAGGCATAAGCGGAATTCGCAAGAATTCTGGCTACGAGCATTTTTTCAGAAAATGCGGAAATGATTCTCGGAAAAAGGTGGCTGCGCGGGTTCGATTCCCGCAAGCCGCATAAATGCACAAACTATTTAAACGACTTCATATTATTTTGGAAATGTTCGGAAATTTTGGAAAGAGAGAGTGCAAAAGGTGCGGCGAAAATTCAAGCAACAAGCATAATTTCTGTCCTAATTGCGGAGTGCCTTTCAACAACAAGAAAACAAAAAGAAACGATTTCGGAATGCTCGGAGAAAGCGATTTTGACGAGGCAGGGGAATTTCAAAATCCGTTTTTTGGCGGCCTTGCGGGGGGGATGATAAATAAAATGTTTGAATCCGCCGTGAAAATGTTTGAAAAAGAAATGGAAAGGGAAATGAAAAGGGGAATGCAAAATCCGAGGACGAATTTCCAGCTTTTCATAAACGGCAAGCCGGTAAAATTTGAAAACGCTCCGGGGCAAAGAAATTTTGAAGGGAGAAGAGCGGAAATCCAAAATAGCGCCCTCCCAAAAAACAATCTTAAAGATTTCCCGTCTCTTCCGAAAAAAGAGCCGACCACGGAAGTCAGAAGATTCTCAAACAAGTTGATATACGAGATAAATCTTCCAGGCGTAAAATCTGACAAGGACATTTCAATTGTGAAACTCGAAAACAGCATCGAAATAAAGGCCGTTGCGGGCGACAGCGCGTATAAAAAAATAATCCCGATAAATCTTCCCGTCACGAATTACAATTTGTCAAACGGAAAACTCGTTCTTGAACTCGGGGAGTAAAAAATTTTTTAATCTTTTCAAAAAGAATAGGGAATTCTCATTCCGCTTCAGATACGTCAAGGGCTTTTTGCTTGAAACAACATAAAGACAAGATTCAAACGTCAAAAAATTCGGGAATATTCTGACAAATTCAAGGATAATATCCTATCGTCTCTGCCCTTTCCTTTTCAATTTGTTTTAACATTGAATCCAACTCGTCGGATGTTGTTGAGGAAAGCGAAACGCCGCGACTTTTCAGGGAATCCAAGGATTCTCTCAAATAACTGAGCGTTATGGGATAATCCAAAGGCGAATTTCTCTTTGTAAATTCCACTTTTGCATCGTGAAATTTCCTTGCAAACAAATCCCCGTCAACGCCTTTTCTTAGAATCCAGTTTTCATACATCACAATTATTGGATTGTCCACAAGAATTGGGTGATATTCTTGACCAGTTGTTGTTTCTAAATCCATATTTGAACCATTGAAAGATACTTTATAATAATTATTGTGCTAAATTTATTTTCTGCAAATTCAGTTTTTCTACCGTTGTAGTTTCTTTTTTCTAAAAAGAAACCAATGAGCCTGCAAGGATTTGAACCTTGGACCCCTGCCGTATCAGAGCAGTGCTCGTACCAGGCTGAGCTACAGGCTCACACTAAAGACAAAAACAAAAGCATTTTAAAGGTTTTCTTAAAAATCCCAATCTTTAAAAAGCGATTTTTTCTACAAGTGTTATGAATAAATTAAATTTTCCGCACTTGACCGAAAGGAAGGTTAAGCGAAGAGAACTAAAAGGAGAGTTAAGCTAAGGGAAACTTGGTTCCCTAGCGTGTCTCGCAATGGCACACGGAGCATACTATTACATCGCGCAGGCGTGGAAAAAACCCGACGCAAAAATACTAAGGGAAAGAATGACTTCTTGGAGAGCTACGGAAACCGTCGTAAAAGTCGACAAGCCATTGCGTCTTGACAGGGCGAGGGCTTTGGGCTACAAAGACAAAAAAGGATTTGTCGTCGTCCGTGTCAGAGTAGTGAGAGGCGGACACAAAAGATCCCGTCCGATAAAAGGAAGAATGGGCAGAAGAATGCACACAAGAAAAAATTTGAAAATGAGCTATCAATGGATTGCCGAGCAAAGAGCGGCGAACAAGTATGCAAATCTTGAGGTCTTAAATTCATACCAAGTTGGAAAAGACGGACAGCATTTTTTCTACGAAGTGATTCTTGTCGACCCTGAAATGCAAGAGATAAAAAACGATCCGACGATTTCATGGATTGCAAGCCCTGGAAATAAGGGAAGAGTTTTCCGCGGCTTGACGTCGGCGGGAAAAAAGTCAAGAGGACTGCTTCACAAAGGTCCGGGATTGAAGGTCCGCCCGAGCGCGAGGGCGAGAAAGCACAAGGGGAAATAATTTTAAAATGGACTCCTCGTCAATTATTCTCTACAACGGCGAAGGAGAAATTCTTCTTCAAGAAAGAGAAAAAGACATAGAATTTTATCCGGGAATTTTCGGTCTTTTCGGAGGCAGCGTGGAAAACGGCGAAAGCCATCTTGAATGCATCTCAAGGGAAATTATGGAAGAATTGGGATACAAACTAAGAAATCCCGGATTTTTCGCCAAAAAAAGAATAAACGGAAATTTCAATTATATCTATTCAGAAAGGTACGACGCTTCGCAAAAATTAATTCTCGGCGAAGGCGCAAGCATGCAATGGGCAAGAAAAGAACTGATTGAAACGCTCGATATGGTTCCGTTTCAAAAAGAGGCAATTTACGAATTCATATCTTCGGGAAAATTGAACTCTCGAATTTAAATAATCTTTTGAGAAACAATTTTCGCCAAATCCCATTCTCCTCTTTCGCGTTCTTTGTTCCCGTCAGAGACAAAGATGCTTCCTATCGCCTCATCGACGGTCTGGGATAGAACATGATAAAAATTTTCTGGGTCTTTCAAATAAAGTTCCCTTAAAGCCGGATTTTTTAATTCAAGTTCAAGTCTGTAATCTCCATCTTCCAAAAGCAAATTGTATTTCTCATTGGTCATAAAAGACATTTAAAAAATTAATATATAAAATTTGTCGGGCTGCAAAATATATAACCATAAAATTAAAAACTTCTTTTCTTTAAATTATTAATGGCATTCAATCTCTTCTCTCTTCTCGCAGTAATCGGGCTTTTAATTTTAACTTGGGGGATTTTGACTAAAAAAGACAATAAAAGAAATTTTTTATTTTTAATCGGCGGAGCTTTATTGATAATTTACAGCATTTACATCAAAGACATAATTATCGTCGCGGTTCAAGTTATTTTCACATTGGCTGCGGGATATAAATTATGGAGAAAAAAATAAAATGCTCTATCGCAAACTCGCCGAATTTTACAAAGAAGCGTCGGAAAATCCGAGCCGCCTGAAAAAAACCGAAATCCTTGCAAAATTCCTCGGAGAAATTCATGAATCAGACAAGGAGGTTTTGTATCTTCTTCTCGGGGATATTTACCCCGAATACAGCGAGAAAAAAATCGGAATAAGCAGTCAGCTTGCGATAAAAGCGATTTCAAAATCAATCGGCACGGAAAACTCGGAAGTTGTTCGCGAATGGAAAAAACTCGGCGACCTCGGACTCGTGATTGAGATGTTGAAGAAAAAAAAGAGGCAAGCGACTCTTGGCAAAAGCGATTTGACGACGCAAAAAGTTCTTGAAAACTTCAGGAAACTCCCGGAATTGGAGGGGAAAGGAACTGTTGAAAAAAAACTTTCTTTGATTGTTGAACTGTTGACTTCCGCCTCTGACATTGAGGCGCTCTATCTCGTAAGGACTTTGATTGGCGATTTGAGAATCGGATTGAAAGAAAGCACTATCAAGGAAGCGATTGCTTCGGCGTTTTTCAGCAGCGACAAGGAGTCGGCGAAAAAAATACAGGACGCCATCGACCGCTCAAATGACATTGTGAAAGTTTTCGAAATGGCAAAGCGCGGAAAGTTGAATGAAATAGAAAACGTCTCGCTCGAAATCGGCAAGCCGATAAAAGTCATGCTTGCGCAAAAAGCGAAAACAATCGAAGAGGGATTTGAAGCCGTGGGAAAGCCGTGCGCGGTTGAATACAAATACGACGGGTTCAGAATGCTGATTCACAAAAAAGGCGACGACGTGATTCTTTTTACAAGGCGCTTGGAAAATGTCACAAAACAGTTTCCCGAAGTCGTCGATTACGTGAAAAAATATGTCGGCGGAAAATCGTTCATCCTCGATTCCGAAGCGGTCGGTTTCGACAAAAAAACAAAAGAATACAAACCGTTTCAGGAAATAAGCCAGAGAATAAGAAGAAAATACGACATTGAAAAACTCCGCGAAGAGCTTCCTGTTGAGGTAAATGTTTTCGACATGATATATTACGAAGGAAAGTCGCTTCTGAACGAGCCGTTTGAAAAAAGAACCGCGCTGATAAAAAAAATTCTGAAAGATCAAAGATACAAAATAATACGCGCGAAACAATTGATTACCGGCGACGAAAAAAAAGCAAAGGAATTTTACAAACAGGCCCTGAAGGACAGACAGGAAGGCGTGATGATGAAAAACCTCGGCTCAATTTATCAGCCGGGAAGCCGCGTCGGATTTATGCTGAAAATAAAGCCCGCGGAAAATGATTTGGATTTGGCGATTGTCGGCGCGGAATTTGGCGCCGGAAAAAGAAGCGGCTGGCTCTCAAGTTTCATTCTCGCGTGCAAGGATGAAAAATCCGGAAAATTTTTGGAAATAGGAAAAGTCGGCACCGGAATAAAGGAATTGGCTGAGTCCGAAGGCACGTCTTTCGAAGAGCTGACAAAAATGATAAAGCCGCTGATTGAAAAAGAGGACGGAAAAAGCGTGAAGATAAAACCAAAGATTGTCGTCGCTGTGACTTATCAGGAAATCCAGCGCTCGCCGACGTACAATTCGGGATTTGCGTTGAGGTTCCCCCGCTTTACCGCCCTCAGGGTTGACAAGCCGCTTTCTGAAATCACGACGCTGCGGGAAGTTGAAAAGGACTACGAAAAGCAAAAAAGAAATTTCAGATACGGATAAAATAATTTTGCGCGGGAATTGTTGAAATATGTTAATGTAAAATTATAATAAAAATATTAATATTATCGCGTCGGTTTTGCATTAACATCGGTCTCTAAGAGAAGGTAGGCGGAATAAATTTGAAAAATCAAAATTTGATTGTGGGTTAAAATTTGTTTTGAACCGGGATTTTTGGCGGCGGGACAAAACTTATAAATTATAGTTCTTAATGAATGAAATGAAAAGAGGTTTGAACGTTCTCGTTTTAGTTGCATTTTTGCTCGCGTTTCAAATTGTTCCCGTTTCCGCAGACCCTTCTTTTTCCCCGTCATCATTTTCAATCAGCCCGGGACAAAATTCATCTTTTACAATTACGATAACAAATCCAGACACTTACGCGGACACGGGATTGGCAACAAACATTACAAGAGTAAACATTACTCTTCCTTCAAGCGTTGTTTTTGTCAGCGGGACGGAAAGCACCGACTCCGCCTCGGCATTTTCAGCGACTGCAAATGTTTTGTCATGGGACAATTCTTCTTATGTCATCGGCTCATCGACAGGGGGAGACAACGTGAAAACGTTTTCATTTGTCGCAAACGCAACAACTTTGGGAATCCTCGCAATTGTCGTGAGAACAATGAACTCGACGACGACAACGACAAAAAATATTTCCCTCACTGTCTCGGACTCTGTCGCTCCGCAAGTAACGCTCGTCAGCCCGGAGAACAACAATGAAGATGCCGACGGGGTTCTCGTATTCAGCTGCAACGCAACAGACAACCTCGCGCTAAACTCAATGAAACTTGCAATTTACTTCAACGACAGCGAAACATACGGCAACAGCATAAGCGTAAACGGAACGGCAAGCAATCAGTCAAGTTGGGATTACACATTTAACTCAAACGGAGAATACAAATGGAACTGCTTCGCAAACGACACCGCGGGAAATTCCGCATGGGCTTCAAACAGAACGATAAAAATAGACGCGCTTTCATTGTCGGCGCAGGCATGCGCCTCAAACTGGACATGCGCTAACTGGAGCGTTTGTTCAAACGGAACTCAAACAAGAACTTGCACTGATGCAAACTCCTGCGGAAACGTAACTGGAAAGCCGGCTGAAACGCAAACGTGCACTCCCCCTTGCGCTTCGTCGTGGAAATGCGCCGATTGGACCCCCGCAAAATGTCCAAAAGATGGAAAACAAACAAGAACTTGCACGGATGCAAACGCGTGCGGCGACTTGTCGGGAAAACCGTCTGAATCCCTGACTTGCGAATACAAAAGTTCAATTGGAATTTTTGTCGCCGCGGGAATAATCCTTGCTCTGATAGCGGGCAGTGTCGGAGCGTTTTTTTATCTGAGGAAAAACAAAGTCGATGAATTGTATCCGCAATCAACTGAAAACGCAAACCAAAATTATCCGCAAAATCAGGGATATAATTTCGAATATTCTTGAATTGTTCAATAAGTCATCACAATAAAATCTGCATCGCTTCGCTCATTATAAAAAAAATAATAACCCTAAATCTACTGATTTATGTTAACATTGGTTTCCGGGGGTGGGCGAGTTAGGGGACTTGGCGATGGATAAGGAAAATATTTTGTTTAAGAAATAATTGAATTCTGTAATTTTTAAACAAAGCAAAATATTCCTGAAGGTTTATAAATAACTTTTTCTTTAAAAAGCCATGTCCGGAAAAAATTCCGCAAGCGCGTACCAAATCCAAAACATCGTCGCCACAACGTCCCTTGAAAAACCGGTTCCTCTTGTAAAACTCGCAAGAACCCAGCCAAACACGGAGTACAATCCAAAGACATTTCCCGGTTTGGTTTTAAGGGTAAAGGAGCCGAAATCGGCGGTTCTCGTATTCTCATCCGGAAACCTTGTCTGCACCGGAACAAAATCAATCGCCCAAGTGAAACAGGTCATTGACGTTGTCATAAAGCAATTGAGAAAAATAAACGTGAACGTCACCATAAAACCGAAGATAACGGTGCAAAACATCGTCGCTTCCGGAACGATAAATTTGAAATTGAACCTTAATTTTCTTGCGATTGAAATGGAAAACACGGAATACGAGCCGGAACAATTTCCGGGATTGGTTTACAAGCTGAACGAGCCGAACGCGACTTTTCTTTTGTTCAGCAACGGAAAACTCGTTTGCACCGGAACAAAAAACCGCCAACAATTGGAAGACAGCATGGACCAGCTTTTGAAAAACGTCAAAACCGCGCTGAAAAATTACAAGGGATGATATTAAAATTTTAAACAAAATCAATTTCTTCTCATTCTTCTAAAATCGTTCCACTGGCGAAAATATCTCGTCACTTGTTCCGGGTCTATGAAATAATATCCCGCTCTCTCAAAATATATCGCATTCGGATTCCATTCCGGGATGCCCTCTCGTTTGTCGTGGAAACTAAAAATTTTACCGGAACTTAAATCAGTTGTCTGCATGGACAAAATTGCGTTAGAATTCGACAACCTTGCTCTCTCTTCTGCATGAACATAAGAAATTCCTCTACCAAATTGAAATTTTGCTTCTCCGACATATCTGAAATTTTTCGCTTCTTCTCTGCCGTAAAAACGGGGATTGCAGAGGAATAATTTTCCTTCCTCAAGAAATAAATCAGCTATTAGGGGTTTTGTAAGACGAATAATTTGCTCCATAAAATTGGGAATATAAGAGCGTTATAAATATTGCGATGCAAAACAAAGCCTCCGGAGAGAGTTGAACTCCCGACCCCCGGTTTACAAAACCGATGCTCTGCCACTGAGCTACGGAGGCGTATATAAAATTTAACAGAACGGGTTATTTAAAAGATTTCTTATTTCCAAAAAGAGAGATTTACTTCTCTTTTTCAACTTTTATTATCCTTATCTCGCAAAGCGAAAGCGGATAAATCTTTTTCAGTTTCACGCTTAAATTTCTCTGAAGCTCGTTCCTTATCGCTTCTTCAAAAATCTCGTCTGATTTTTTTTCCTTGATGTAATTTGAAAGTTCCTCTCTCGCTTTCAGTCGCAAGGCGTTTCTTATTTTTCTGGAGACCTTTTTTCTTGTGACGAGAAACGGCTTCAGCGTCAAAGTGGCATTCTTGCATTCCGCGGAAAAAGAATCCTCGACGTAATCCGTCCCTTTCCTGACCATTCTTCTCAAAAAATACGGAAGAATTTTTATCTGCCTCGGAATCGCAGTTATTTCCTTGCCGTCGGATTTTATCGTCAATTGAAACAGCGCGCTCTTGCCTTTCAAAAACCTCGTCAAATCGTAATTGATTATTCTGCCGTTCAATTCTTCTTGCTCGTAGGCCTGAAGTTGCGTTTCCTTTTTTATAATCGGAATTTCAATGTCAAAAAATCTTTTTTTCTTTTTCGCCTGCGCCATGCGAGACAACCTCCATGTTTTCTCGCGCTCTTTCCGTTTGGCGCGGAAGGGTGATTTCTTCCGACACCTTGACGGAAATCACGCAATGAAAATCACGCGGATTTTTCCTCCAATTTAATTTCTGTTTCCATTTTATTCCTGCAGTTGTTTTCCGCTCCTTTTATTTCTTCTGCCTTGTCGGTATTTTGATTTTCCGCAAACCGAGCAAGTGTACATTATGTTCGTCTTCTTCGTGATTTTGGATTTTCTCTTGAATTTTGAAACCGCGGGTTTGGAACCCCATTTTCCCTTGTTTCCAATCCCTCTTCCGAGTCCTCTTGCTTTAGCCCGGGTAATGCTTCCCCGAGTAAGCGTTCCTCTTTTTGCTCCCGTCGAAACGAGTTTTATTTTCTGCCCGGTTTTCTTGTTGCAATGAGAACAATATCTATTTGTGGTTTTTGGAATTTTCATTTTTAGTGTTGGAAAATTCTAAAGTTGCAGATTTCCTATTCAAAGGAGAATCTGTTCTTTGGAATATTCATTCAATCAAAAGAAAAAGTGCGTTTTTAAAGTTAAGGTTTATGGTCCTGCGAGGAATTGAACCTCGGTCTCATCCACGTCAAGGACGCGTCTTAGCCGTTGGACTACAGGACCTTGAACCAAAAGAAAAAATTTGTTTATAAAATCTTTTAATTCTGTGCAATTCCATAATGTATATCAAATAACAACAAATCTTAATAAATGCGGCGTCTTGAAATCCGGATGATTGAAAGAAAAAGCGACGGAATTTATGAAAGGGAGAGTATGATCGTTTCGGAAGGATTTGTCGTTGCGGACAGTTACGAAAGGTTCGGTTTAAAAAATTCTCCGTTTGAAGAATATTTGGACGTTCCAACTTTTTTTGTCTTCAAAATAAATGAGGGCCATCCGTTGGTGTTGTTGAATACCGGCGAGAGCATGAGAGTTTATCCGAAATCAGATTTTGACGCAATTCAAGAAAAAAAACACTACCGTTTTCCGGCTCAAATGGTAGAAGACAAAATCGCCCATGATTTGGCGGCGTTTATTCTCGCCCCGTACAACGCTCCATACAGCCGCGACAAAAATGAAAAAGGGTTTAAAAAAATAAGCGATATCGCCGGAGAACAGGACTCATTTTTGGAAAATTCTCTGTTATATATTGAGCACGGAATAAGAATTGAATCTACAACTCAAATGGTATTCCCTGTGATGCCTTCGGGGGTTATGAATTATTTTTATAATTGGGTTAGAAGAGAACACGAAATAAGCCACTATGACGATAAACTGCATAAATTTGCAAGCGACGGCAAAATAAAAATTCCAGCCGATAATGCAAGAAGCTTAACTTCTAAAGTAAACGCTTTGCTTGAAGAAAGATTCGGCGTTCCGCTTTTGTTAAAAGGACATTAATATCTCTCTTTATAACGTCCGCGTTTCTCGACTTTTTCAAGCTGTTTCAAGACCTTTTCGAAATCTTTTGAAATTTTATATCCTTTCAAAACATCGTCAAATAAAATTTTCCAGTTCCCGAAATGCTTCGCTTCCAACGCCTCTTTCAAGAGATGCAAATCAACCGCCTTGTCTTCTATTTTCCGGCTGATAAAACCCAGTCCGAAATCGATAAAATAAACTTCCGCGTTTTTGAGAATCATGTTGCTTGTCGTCAAATCACCGTGAATGATGTCGGAATCGTGGAGCTTCGCAATGCTCTCTCCGATTTTTACGCATATTTCTCCCTGTTTTTCCCGTGAAAAACCGCCTAGATTATCGGAAAGTTTTTGTCCTGCAACAAAATCAAGAACTATTTCTTTTTTCAATTCGTCAATTTTTTCAACCTTTGGAACGGGAATTATTTTTGACGCCTTCTCAAGAAGTTTCGCCTCGCTCCTTGTCCTGAATTTTCGTATTTTTTCATCCAGTTCGTGAATGCGATAGGATTTTTTTATTCTTCTCTTTATCGCATTTTTTCCTGCCATGAAAATCACCGCTTCGGCGCCGCGCTGAATTATTTTTTCTTGCATCTTATACAAATTTTATTTTCTTCTCAAACAAAGAAATTCCAAAGGCGATTATGACGCTGAAATCCGCGACAAGGC
Source organism: Candidatus Pacearchaeota archaeon (assembly GCA_016204145.1). Lineage (GTDB taxonomy): Archaea > Nanobdellota > Nanobdellia > Pacearchaeales > GW2011-AR1 > JACQLK01. The sequence goes on from JACQLK010000016.1 coordinate 44,116, forward strand.
AATATTTGCAATACGCCTTCAAAACAAAAATTTGCAGCGAAAGAAAATAAATTGCTATCAGCATCCCGACGAACAGCGACATTCTTATTAATTTTTCATTTTTGTTGTTTGGCTTGAATATCTGAATAATTATCGCAAGAGAAAGCAAAGAAAAAATCCCGACGCCGTAAACGCTGTTTTTTATTCCGAACATATAAGCATAAGTTGAATTTTGAATCACAGAACATCCTTGCTCAACATTGCATATTTCAGACAGCGGCTCGAATGCAAGCACCACCGAACTTCCGAGGGCAAACAAAATAAAAACAAGCATGAACCAATATTTCATCCCATTAAATCAAAAAGAAAATTTAAAAACCTTTATTCGGAGTTGTTGGTTAACATTTATTTTTGCAGGCAACTGGAAACTTACCATGCAATTGGAATTTATTTTTATTATTTTTTCTCAGGAGAATGAGAGGGATAAAAAAATAAATCTGACAAAATTCTCAAAATCTCATCTTTTTCCCGAATTTTTTCAGCATTTTTTGCATCTGCTTCTGGCTCAATCCCCCTGAAACGTCGCCGGAAGCCATTCCGGACTTGACCATGTCATTTAACATTTTGTATTGCTTCAAAAGCGAGCGAACATCAGACGTATTTACGCCGGCGCCTTTTGCTATCCTCGCAATTCGCGGCGTTTGTTTCTCGAGGATTTCCGGGTTCTCCTTTTCCTCTTTTGTCATTGATTTTAAAATATGCTCCCATTTGGAAATTTTTTCCTGCTGGGATTCCAGCATCCCTTCTGGGATTTTACCCTGAACTTTCGCAAATCCGGGAATCATTGATTTTATTTTTTCAAAACCGCCGAGAGAATTCATTGATTTCACTTGCTCAATAACATCTTCCAATCCTATTTTTCCGCTCTCAATTTTTTTCTGCATTTCTTTTTGCTTGTCTTCGTGAGTCACGGATTTTATCTTTTCAATCAGCGATTCCAAATCCCCCATTCCGAGCAATCTTGACAAAAACGCTTTCGGATTAAATTCCTCAATGTCGTTTATTTTTTCCCCTGTTGTTATGAAATAAACTCCCGATTTTGTTTCGGCGCAGGCGGTCAAGGCGCCCCCGCCTTTCGCAGTGCTGTCCATTCTTGTGATTATTACTCCTGAAATTTTCACCGCTTCTGTGAATTCCTGCGCCTGTTTTTTCGCCGCCTGTCCTATGTCTGCGGGCATCACAAGTATTGATTCCGTCGGAGAAATTTCCCTGTTCAATGATTTTATTTCCTTTATCAAGTCGTCGTCAAGGGTATGCCTTCCCGCCGTATCAACAATGACAACGTCGTATTTCTTTATTTCTCCTTCAAAATTCTTCCATATTTTCATCGGGTTTTTTTCTTTTGCATCGATTAAATAATTCAACTTGTTTTTCTCCGCGAGTTGTTTCAATTGCTCAGAGGCCGCGGGACGATGAACATCCAAACCGAGCAAAACGACCTTGTTCCCCCTTTTTGCAAAATAATTTCCAAGCTTCGCGACAGTCGTCGTCTTTCCGGCGCCGTAAAGTCCGAGAAGCATTATCCTGTTTTGCCCTTTTTGCAATTTCAGCTTTTTTTCTTCGCCGAGAATTTTCAAAAGCTCATCGTGAAGAATTTTTATCACGTGTTCTTTTTTGTCTATCTGCTTTATCCTTTCGTCCAACGCGACCGTTCTTATTTCCTCGCTCAGCTCTTTGACGAGGGAAACGTTCACATCCGCCTCTATCAAAGCCCGCTGCAAATCGCGGATTATCGAGTCGAGAAGGTTTTTGTCCAAAAAAATCGCGTTTGCTATTTTGTCCGTCGCCTTTCTTAGGACCTCGCCGAGTTTTTCAAGCATTCGCCGATTAAGTGCCCAATATTTATAAATTATCCTTGGCAATGTCAGTCATGAAAAAAAGGGGGATTAATGGAAATTCCAAAAACATATGGCTTCTCGGAAGTTCAAGTTTTTTCAACGACATCGGAAGCGAAATGATTGACCTGATTCTCCCGTTTTACATCCTCTCGCTCGGCGGAGGAGGAATTGCGCTGGGTTTGATTTCCGGATTGAAAGAAGGCCTTTCAAGCATTTTCAAAATTTTCGGAGGATATGTTTCCGACAGGACGGGAAAAAGAAGGGTTTTTGTTTTTGTCGGATATTTTATTTCCGCAATATTCAAATTTCTCATAGGACTTGCAAATTCGTGGCACTATCTGATCGGATTTGTTTCAATAGAACGCCTCGGAAAAGCGAGGGACGCTCCGAGGGACGCGATAATTTCCCAATCTGGAATCCAAACCGGAAGGAGTTTCAGCATAGTGCAGGCAATGGATACTCTCGGCTCCGTGGTCGGAACATTGATTGTTTTGTTCTTATTCTGGAAATTCTCTTTTTCTCTGAAAACAATAATTTTCGCGGCGGCGGGAATTTCCGCAATATCGTTGATTCCGCTTTTCTTTGTAAAAGAGCCGAAATTCAAAACGTCCGGGAAAAATCTTATTGACGGAATAGTCGATTTGAGGCCCGAGTTGAAATATTTTATTTTCGTCTCTTCGGTTTTCGCTTTCACAAACATCGGGCTTTACGCATTTTTCCTCGTCGTGGCAAAAAACGCGACAAACAGTTTCACTTACGCGACGATTCTCTATCTTTTTTTCACGGGCCTTTACGCGCTTTTCCTCGTTCCGTTTGGAAAACTCTCTGATAAAATCGGAAGGAAAAAAATTCTTCTCTCGGGTTATTTGCTTTTCTTTCTCGTGGCTGCAGGATTCGGCTCTTTCAAAAATGTTTTCCATCTTGCAATTTTATTCTCGCTTTACGGGCTTGTTTATGCGATGATTTACTCCAATCAAAAAGCGTTCGTATCCGACGTTTCGGGAAAAATGAAAGGCACCGCGTTCGGATTTTTTCACATGATCACCGGACTTGCCGGAATCGGCGGCGGGATTGTCGCGGGGATTTTGTGGAACTCCAATCCGAAAATAATGTTTGTCTATCTGTCGGCAATGGCGCTCGTTTCCTTTTTTTTGCTTTGCTTTGTAAAGGAAAAAAAGAAGATGTAGTTTAATTTAACTGGAAAAAGCAGCTTCGCAATAATGATTGCTCAATATGGGAAGAAAATTAATTGCAAAAAGCATAATGACGCTGAACGGATTTAACATTAATTTCCGTTTCCGCAGGACGGAAATCTTTTTGCGGGATTAAAATTTTCCAAGTAGATTGGAGGAGCGATTTCAGAAAAAATATTTAAACTTCTTTAGGTTGTTATAAAAAAGGGGTAAAATGAAAAAACCGTATATAAAAAAAATCGCTGAAATCGCCGGGTTTAAAATATGGTATGTGAACGGATATTGGATAAGAAAAAATCTCGACCCGGCATTTACAAATTTCGGAGGGCACAGACATTTTGAATTCATACCAAAAGACGAATTGTGGATAGACAAGGAAAACGGCAGAACCGAGGCGCATTATTTCATCGAGAATTTTCTCGCAATCCAAAGAGAATTAAAAAAAGGCGAAACGTATCCCGAGGCGGTGGAAACGGCGAACAAAATAGAAATTCGGGAGAGAAATCGCTCGAAATTCCTAAAAAAAATCAGGAAGATAAAAGTAAAGGAAAAAATCCTCAAAAAAATATACAAAAAACCGCTGTTTGGGAAATATACAAAAAACCTGAAAATAAAAATCGTCCGCGGAAATCTCGTGCGTTCGCTGTTTTATCTGGATTTCACAGGCGGCGGACACGACAAAATTTACAGTTTCATCCCTGAAGATGAAATATGGATTGACGACGACGTTTACAAAAAAGAGCGGGCTTTGGTTTTAATTCACGAACTCCATGAGAGGGCGTTGATGTCAAAAGGATGGCCCTATGCTTCGACCGGACAAAAAGTATTCACAAGAAAAAAACAAACCGAAAAACGCTCCGCGCATTTCGCCGCGGAAGGGCTCGAGTATTGGTGCAGGAATCATCCAAAAAGCATAAAGAGGATTCTCCTTCGGGAAATAAGGGAGAACGAGCGGCTGATTAAAAAATCCGCGCAGGATTAATGTGCTCTGAACTTCCCAGGGGAGATTCTTTGCCGATTTTAAAAAAGATTAATGCAATAAAAATTTTCCGAAGATTATATAAGATGATGGCGCGATGAGTTCTTTTGAATATTAAAACGATTTTATCATCTCACAATTTCTTTCTGATTTTTGACCGTGAGCAACTTGCCAAACAATTGAAATTTATGATGTATTTTATCTTTTGGCGCTCCGTGTTGGATAGTGAAAAACCCCATGGCAAGACCATAGGGCATCAGAAAAAATCCATTAATGCTAACTGACTATTTTTTCTTCCTTGATTTTTTATGTAATTTCTGATTATCTCCGCGTTGATTCCTTCACCTACTGTGCTGACGTAACCACAATCCCTCCAAAACTCTCCGCCCCACAAGTCCTTTTTCAGTTCAGGATATTGTTCAAATAGTTTTCTGGCAGTTATGCTTTTCACAATTCTGAAAAGCTGAGATGGGGAATATTTCGGAACGGACTGAAGCAGGAAGTGAACATAATCCTCGTCAAATCCAATCGTTTCAAGATTCATCGTGTATCTTTTTTGCATTTCTTCGCAGATGGTTTTGAAAGTTTCTGTATATTTTTTCTGCAAGAACAAATCTTTTCTATATTTTATGACAAAGACAAAGTGATACTTTATTCTGAAAACTTTATGATATGATTTGAAAAGTTCATCCATGCAGAAGTTACGTTCTACAAACTTATAGGTTTATCCCTGTGCCAAGAGCACAGGGTATTGGGGGGAATAAACGCCTTTCTTTTTGCTGTAAAGCGACTTTCCCGTGAACGGCTTTTCAGCTCCCTTCCCCTTTAAAATTTCATATTGGTCTTTTGCGAGAATTTTCCTCAATTCTTCTTCGGTTTTTTGAATTTTTTTCACAATGCCATAACCTCTTGGGACTGACAAACTTTTTAACCTGTTATAAATTTCCTTTTTCATGAAGCAAAAAATCCGCGTTCTTGTCGCGATGTCGGGCGGCGTTGATTCTTCCGTTGCAGCGCTGATGATGAAGAAAAACGGCTTTGACGTGCTCGGCGTTTTCATGAAAAATTACTCCGACACAAAAAATGAACTCGGGGAATGCAGTTGGAAAGACGAAAGAAAAATGGCGATGAAGATTTGTTCTTTGCTTGGAATTCCCCTAATCACTCTGGACTTTGAAAAACAATACAAAAAACAAGTCATTGAAAAAATGTTCCGCGATTACAAAAAAGGAATAACTCCCAATCCAGACATTGATTGCAACCGGAAAATAAAATTCCCGTTGCTGATAAAGGCGATGAAAAAACTCAGAGCTAAATATATTGTGACAGGACATTATTCAAGAATAAAGAAAACAAAAAATAATCTAAGATTGTTTCGCGCGCGCGACGAAATGAAAGATCAAAGTTATTTTCTTTATCGCCTTAATCAAAATGAGTTAAAGCACCTGAAATTCCCGATTGGCGATTTCACAAAAAAACAAGTTCGCGAGATTGCAAGAAAAAATAATTTCCCTAATTTCGACAAGAAATCTACGGTCGGAATCTGTTTTGTCGGAAAAGTAAATTTAAAAAGATTTCTTCAGAAAAAAATAAAGCCGAAGAAGGGAAAAATCATCTCTCCCGACGGAAAAGTCATCGGAGAGCATGACGGAATTTATTATTACACAATCGGACAACGCCTCGGCTCAAGATACGGGATAAACATCTCAAAGGACACCGATGACAAACGGTTTTTGAAAAGATGGTATGTCGCAAGAAAAGACGCGAAAACAAACGCAATAATCGCCGCGCCGGAAAATCATCCGCTGCTTTTCAGAAAAGAAATTTTCATAAAAAACACGCATTGGATAAATAAAGATGAAATTGAAAAATTGATTTCTTCCGGTGAAAGGACTGGTTCAAAATCAAAAATCAGGAAAATATTTGCGAACGAAGTAAGCAACAATTTTGGGGAGGGCGGTCGGGGGATTGGCGGAGGGATTAATGAAAAAAATTTCAATGTCCTCGCGCGAATCCGCCAAGTCGGAGAATTGCTTCCGTGCAAAATTATTTTTGGAAAAAAAATAAAAGTTGCTCTCAAAAAACCAATTACCGGCGTCAGCGAAGGTCAAGCAATAGTTATTTACAAAGGAAAAGAAGTTTTAGGCGGAGGAGAAATTTGTTTTAATTAATCACGCGCTTATCCGCATTTTATCTCTTGTTTCAACGAATTTCTTGAAATATTCTTCATTTGCAAAGTATTCCGGTTCTGAGGAAAAATCCGACTGAACAAGATAGCACATGAAACTGACATTTGGAAGAACATAACCTGGCCTCGCATCTTTTAAAAAAGCCCCGGTAGGAAACGCGAATTCCTCCTCGTGAGCCCTTATAATTCCTTTAAGTGTTGGAGTGAAAGTGATCATATATTTTATTTTGGATAATTGTTCTATTCTATCTCCTGGCTTTTTTGAAACATGATATTTTAATTCATTTATCATTTCCGAAAAAACTTTTGGAGAGGCGTTTTTCCCCCTGAATTTCTTGGCTACGGTGGCGTCAATGCAAACAATGGTATTGGGATTTTCATCATGCGGCACAATTTCTCCGTCGTAAGTGAAAGGACCGAATGGACTGACCTGATTGCAGATAAACGCCGCCTTCCCAATGGTATCAAATGATTTCGGCGGCTCATTAAATCTTCTTAATGCCGTTCTTAAAATTCCTGCCGGCTCATCGCCTTTAAAAGCTCCTATAAAAAACGGGTTAAATTCCTCAAGCACCCTAACAAGCTGGCTTTCGTTCGCGGGAAAATAAGGATGAAAATCCCCCCATGCTTCATTCAAAATTCCTGTAAAACCCCCGAGATGGAGGAAATGTTCATGATAGTCGAGAATTACGCAAGACAAAGAAGAAGCGGAAGAAACTTTTTCAATTTCCATGGGTTACCCATAAAAATAATGATATTTAAATTTATATGTTCTGAATTTCCATTTAAATCAAACATTTTAAAAACTTCTCTGCATTAAATAAAATATGCAACTCGACGAAGCAATAAAAGGGAGAAGAAGCGCGAAAAAATTCTCAAGCAAAAAGCCGGACTGGAGGGACGTGATTGAATGCATCGACGCCGCGCGCTACGCGCCGCGAGCGGGAGGGCATTTCACATTGAAATTTATTTTCGTTTCTGACAGGGAAAAGATAAATAAAATCGCGGAGGCGGCGCAGCAGGAATTCATATCGCAGGCGCATTATGTCGTTGTCGCATTTTCAACTCCAAAAATAACAATCAACTCCTTCGGAAAAAGGGGCGAAATTTACGTAAGGCAGCAGGCGGGCGCGGCAATACAAAATTTTCTGCTGAAAGCCGAGGAAAAGAAACTTTCGGCATGCTGGGTCGGGCATCTTGTCGACGAACAGATAAAAAGGGAATTCAGAATTCCCGACGCCGCGCTAATTGAAGCGGTCATTCCCGTCGGATATGAATTTGAAAAAACAAAGCCGTCAAAAAAAACAAGCATTGACGGCATCCTTTATTTCGACAGATTCGGAAAAAAGAGAATGAGGGGATAATTTAATATCCTTGTTAAGATTTTGAGAAATCTGCCACAATTATTTGAAAAAGGGTTGATGTAAATCCGCATTCTGGACATTAATGGAAAAGATTGTTAGTCGGCGCGAATTTGATAGGACTATGCTGGCAACAATTTTATGACCGATTAAACGTGGTTGGATATTCACGTCTGTTTCCGCGGGGCGGACGGCGGGCAACTTTGCGAGACAAAATTGCAAAACTCACAACGAGCGAAGTTGCGAGTTAGGGGATTGGAGGAAGGATTTTGAAAAATTTTAATCTCAAGAATATAATTTTATTCCGCCTATTCTCCCGATCAAATTGTAAATCAGCGCCAAAACGATTCCGAATATAAAACCAAAAAGGAGAAATGTGAGAGGAATTGCAATAATCAGCGTCGTATTTGAAGGAACATATTTGTCAAGATAGGTCGAAATTTGCGGATAAAACGAAACCGCGGTTGAAACGCCGGAGACAACAACAGCTGAAAAAATTATTCCGGTTAAAAAACTTACGAGCGCAAAAAATCCCGCAAAGGAAAAAACGCCGACTTTTTTTATCGTCACTTCCTGCAATTCGTCACCCATTGAATGAAAAGGGGAAAGGGGTTTAAAAAAGTTTAGAGGGAAGAATTATTTAATAAGAAGCACCATCGTCAACGCCGTAATGAAGTTTTATATATTCTTTAAACTTTTTATTTCCTAATAAATAAACCCAAATTTTATCTATTGGTAAAACCCGTATATCTTCATCAAAAGATTTATTTGAGATAATTATAACCTTTTTATCTGAATGAAGAAAATTTAGAAATCTATAGAGTAAAAGAGTGTCGTGTTTTTCATCACCTTTATCCTCCCCAAGCAAATCCGCTTTTTCAATCCAATTATTTAAATAAGAAATAATTTCTGTTCTTCTTTCTTCTTGTGTTTTTAATTTTTCGTTTATTTTTTTAGATATGTCTTCAAAAACAGAAGGAATCATATATGCTTTCTTATGGTTGCAAGAAGTTGTCAGATATACAAAAAATAGTTCAGCTGTCTCATAATTCTCGTCTTTAAAAAAATAATTTATTATATCTTTATCAACAATAAAAACTTCATTAAAATCTTGGTCATTAGAATTAATAACTTCCATTGAAAAAATAAAAATCAATCAAAATTTTGATTTAGAAGATTCGCTCCTTTTATAGCGTTCCTAAATCCTTCAGTTGGTTTTACCCCTTTTTTAATTGGTTTTATATCTAATCTTTTTGGTGAATTTTTTATAATTCTTACTTCTACAAATTCATCTTCACTTATGCCGTGTTTTGCTCTTTCAAAAGGGGACAACCTATTCCCAGAGACAATAGTTATACTTTCTACCTTTGGTTCATTTTTTTCCATAAGATTTGTATCTCCACTCATTTTTTAAAGTTTTCTATAAAAATTAAGAACACCTCCTTTCATCTTTTTCATAATTTATCTGAGTAATACTTCTATTTATATTTATTGTTTTTATTGCAAGGTAAAAAAGTTTCATAGTTCCAACTAATCCTCTCAAAACAAAAAATATAATAAAAATAAAAAAAGAAGAATAATTGTTCTTACTTCCAGAACTCAATGCCCAAGTCGGACATTTCTCTCTGCGCGGCAACCGACTGCTCTTCCGCCTGCTTGCCCAGCACGTAAGGAGATTTTACTCCGGTCATGATTGTTATAACCCTAACTTTTCCGACGAAATCCTTGTTGATTCTCGCTCCGATTATTACCGACGCCTCGTCGCTCAAATTTTCCGAGACAGTTCTTCCGATAACGTCGAATTCGTGCAATTGCAAATCAGGACCGCAAGTAATGTGGACTAAAGCTCCTGTCGCTCCTCTGTAATCAACGTCGAGCAACGGATGCGTTAACGCCTGATTGACCGCTTCCATTACCCTGTTCTGCGTGTCCGCCTCTCCGATTCCGATGACAGCGACTCCGCCGCCTTTCATTATCGTGGAAACGTCCGCGTAATCAAGGTTGATTAAACTTGGAAGAGTTATTGTTTCGACAATTCCTTTAATCATTGTAGATACAAGCTCGTTGGCAACCGCAAACGCCTGTTCAATCGGCAATTGTCCCGCGATATCCACAAGTCGGTTGTTATCAAGAACAATGCAAGTGTCTGTAACCTCTCGCAATTCCTGCAAGCCGAATTCCGCCTTGTCTATTCTCGCCTTTTCCGCTTCGAAAGGCATTGTAACAACTCCGATGACAATCGCGCCTGTTTCTTTCGCAACCTGCGCGACAACCGGGGCTGCTCCCGTTCCTGTTCCTCCTCCCATTCCCGCAATTACGAAAACCATGTCGGAATTTGAAAGCGCTTTTTTCAGCTCGCTAAGCGTCTCCTTGGCTGCCTCTCTTCCTCTGTTGGGCAATCCTCCTGCCCCCAATCCTCTTGTAAGTTCCTTTCCAATGAGAATCTTCTCGTCTGCTTTTGTAACGCTCAAGTGCAATGCGTCCGTGTTTGCGGCGTAAACCGTCGCTCCCGTTATGCCTTTGTTGTAAAGCCATGTTACTGAATTCGCTCCGCATCCTCCGACGCCGATTACCTTGATGTTTGCCTTTCCCGCTTTCAACTCGTCAAAGTTTATGCTGTGGCTGTCTGCGTTTTTAACCGCTTCTTTGGCAAAATCCAAAACCATTTTGACCTCCTTTCATAATTTTACTCCTTTTTCTGAATGAAATTCAGAACTATTGCAATTTATTGGATAATGATTTTTTAAATCTTTATGTGATGCGTTATATCTGAATTTTTAGACACTTCGCGCCAAAATTGCCAATAGAATTAATATTTTTCATGGAAAAGATGAATGCCTTTTCTTTAAATAATTTTAGTTACTCAAGAAATCGGTGAAATCGGGGATTTTTTGGAAAATTTTGCGGGATTTTCCGCAAAAAACGGGAAAAATTTTATTTTTATGAATTATTTTTTATCCATTTTAATTGATAAGAAATTTTTTGATTGTTATCTGAAAAAATTTTAACGTAAAATCCTGATTATAAATATTAACAGCAGTTGTTGATTAACATAAATTTTGGAGCGTGGGATTTTTTATTTTCTTCTTGGCAGATGAACTGAACAAATTTAACCCGTCAAAAACATTTCACTCTTTTTCCAAAATTTCCGTTTCAATATTATTCTCTTTGCATTCTTTCACAAATTCCTCCGCGTCCTCTTTCGTTCCGACGATGCTCCCGTAATGCATCGGGATAGCGAGAAACGGCTTTATCATTTTCGCCGCCTCAGCGGCTTCTTCGGAATTCATGGTGTACTTTCCGCCGACGGGAAGAAGCGCGATTAATTTTTTGTCCGCCTGATTGTATCCTGTAAGTTTTTGCATCTCCCCTATTTTATCTGTGTCGCCGGCATGATAAATTATCGCGCCATTTATTTTTACTATATATCCCACCCACGACTCGTCTTTCGGATGAAATGATTTGTCGGTATTGTATGCCGGAACCGTCGAAATTTTCAAATTTCCGAAATCAAATTCCTGATTCGGCTCCGCGATTTCCATTTTTATCTTCGCGTCTTTAATCCGGTTTATCGTGCTCTGGCAGTCCGCGGTGCAAATTATTTTTGTTCCGTCTTTCGCGAGCTTGCTTATGTCCGCGAAACTGCAATGGTCGTGATGGCTGTGAGTTATCAGAATATAATCCGCTTTTTCAATTCCGTCGGGGATGTTGTAAGGGTCTATGTAAATGTTCGATGAATTTTTTATCAAAAATCCAGCGTGCCCGAGCCATTTTAATTCAACGCCGTCAATCTTCATATTTTCATAAAAATAAAACGGTTTTTAAAGATTTGCGGAAGCAAGGGTTTATTTCGTCTTTTTAAGGATAAATTTCGCTCGTTTTTCAATGCTCATGAAAGGCACGTTGATGATGCTGTAGCCCAACTCTCTGTAGGCGCGGACTATTTCCGCCTGTATTTTTTCCAGCTCCTCTTTTGACTCTTGCCTCAACAAGTCCTTTTTGTAAAACTTCAGCGACTCCAAAATGAATACTTTCGCGTAATTGAATCTTTTCGCGTATTCAAAATTGTCTCTTGGGACATCAAGAAGGTTTATCCGGTAATATGCAACCGTGTCCCCAAAGCCGCGGTCGGAAAAAACAATTTTATTTGTGTTTTTCAGAAATTCCACCTTATCTTTTTGCATCCTGAAAATTTCATCGTGAAAAATCCTCTTGTCAATTTCTGCTATTGACTTTCCCGGAAATTTTTTCTCGGCTATTCTCCTTGCCGCTTCCGGAATAATCTCATGCCCTTGTTTCTGAAGTTGATTTATAACAGCGGTTTTTCCTGTGCAGGGTCCGCCGGAGATAAAGACGATATTCGCAGTCATTATAATTTTCCAAATTAAAGCCGATATTTAAAATTTTATGCTAAATATTTTATCTCCTTAAATAAATATTCTAAATTTTAGCAAGTTTTGCCCTGAAAAACCTATTTAAAAGCTATTTTCCTATTTTAGTCATGGAAGACGTGGAAAGATTTTTCAGGCAAATCAGGAAGGCGAGAAACGACATAAAAGTCGACAGAAAGAATTTTTGGAGCAAGAACAGGATAAATTTCAAGAATAACATAAAAACCCTTGTCTCGTTTTTCAAGTTTCCGGACGGCTGGACTGTAAATGTCATCGCCTCGTCGTTTTTATTGGACAAACCGTCGATGCCTTATGACAAGGATATCTGGAGTTTCTCAGACGTTGTCGCCGCGACAGAAAACCAGGGACACGACATTATCCTGTTTTTCAACAAAGGCGACTTGGAGTTTCTTTCAGCTCCCGCGCTTCTCCCAATCATAGTCCATGAAGTGAGGCACATTTACCAAGCGGCTGAAAATCCGAAAAAATACGTGCAAGCAACTGTAAACGACGAGTTAAGCCGCGAGTATGAAACGGGCGCCGACGCTGAAGTAAGAAAATACAGCGACGAATTTCGCAGGGAAAATGTCCTTGAAAAAATAATGTTCTGCTATGACGAACGCGGATGGAACGGCGCGAAAAAAATGGCCGACTACCTTCACATGGAAGCGCAGGACTCTTTCGGCGGCGGATACGACCAATCAATGAACAAGGAAGAATACGAAACGTTCCTGAAAGCGATGGAAGAAAGAGACATAGACCTTTTCGTCGACTATTTCATAAAAAGCATAGGCGGAGAAGAAGCCCAAAAAGAAGGTCAGGAAGTAAAAAAATTCGTCAGGGAATCAAAAATAAAAAAATTCATAAAAAACATCGTCGCAAAAAAGTCGGCTTGAGATGATTATGTTTTGTAAATGAGCCATTGAGGAATTCCGAGAAGTTTCTTTTGAAATCCCGCTTTTATTGGAATTTTTGGAAAATTAATCCAGGAATTCATCCAACCATTTTTTGTTTTTAATAAATAATGCCCAAAAGGAAATTTTTTTGAACGCCTAATAAAAACTATTGTTCCGCTATTTTTAAGATATTTTTCGGTCTTTGGAATTACTTTTCCATAAGAATAATTAAATCCTTTTTTATTTAGAATTTTAGCAATATCTCTGCAATAAAAATTCGGCTTGTCGGCTTTTTTTATTCCAAAAAATTTTAAAGATTTTTTGTAGCTGATTCCTAAAATACTTGCAACGCATGCAACGGCACATCCCATGGAATCTTTTTGGGGAATTGGTTTGAATTGCATTTTTTCTTGTCTCCCGCTGTCTCCTATAAAGTTATTTTTTCTAGGCAGTTTCTTTTTTCCACAGGTATGACCCTTAAAATTTCTTCTGCCATCTCACTTAAAACAGTAGCTCTAAAACTTCCTCCGATTATAGGTCTTCTTGTAAAAACTCCCCTGTATCCTAAAGGAGATCTTCTAATTTCAACTACTGTTCTGTCAAGAGAAAAGATATTTTCGGATTCATCAACGTATTCAGTTACGTGGGGAGTTTCTAAAAAATTGCCCCCAGAGATCCCTGGGGCTCCTGCTCCAAAATTTCCTCCTAAAATAGAAGAATTAGAAACATCATTTTTTTCCTTTAATCCATAATTAATACAAATAACCTCAATCTTTCTAAGGATATCTTCGCTAAATGCAGGATATACATATTCCCGCCTGCGAATAGTAAATTTTGTTTTCGTCATTTTCTTTCCTCAAAAAATTTTATTATACCCTCTAATTTTTCTCTATCTTTCTTTAATCTCTGAAATTTTTCTTCAATCTCGCTTTCTGTTGCGGGTCTGAGATTTTTTAATTTTAAACCCTCGTATTCCACAAAATGGTCTTTCGCCAGCTCGGGAAAGAACAACTCAACTTTTACGTACTCTATATAGTAAGGGGAGTCATCTCCTGGAAATCTCTTTGCGGACGGATTTTCAAAATAAAGAAGATTGCTTGAATTATCTGAATTTGAGATTTTCTGAGAATAAAAAGTTCTACGAATAGGATTTCCATCTGCGTCTCTGAAAACTTTATTTTTTTCCTTTGTTTTCTTTGTCATTTTATTTTCTCATTCTATAGTGGTAATTTAGTTATAATCTTACATATTTACAACTATATAAGTTTTTTCCTAAAAATGCCTTAAAAAACACGATAAACTTATAAAGATACCTTAATTTATTCAAATATGCCTGTCAAATCAGCATTGAAGTCAAGAATCATCGACGAGAAAGACAAAAAGATACTTGCGGTTCTTCAGGAAAACGGAAGGGAACAACTTAATAAAATTGCAAAGAAAGTCGGCTTGAGCATTGACTCAACACACAAAAGAATTAAGGTAATGATTGAGAAAGGAGTTTTTCACCCGACAATTTTAATTGACCCTCGTATAATCGGATTTCCTCTGGTTGCAGACGTTAAAATAAAACTGAAAAACATAGAACAAAAGGATTTGGATAGGTTTATTTCTCATCTTAAAAATCATCCGCGATGCATTGAACTTCTCTCAATAATGGGCGACTACGATTTCACTTGCGTTCTAATTGCCAAGGACGGAGACGAACTTGAAAAATTATCAACGGAAATAAGGCAAAAATTCAAGGATTTGATTGACGAATGGAAAAGCAATTTGGTTTTGAAAACGCACAAGTTTGAGGAATATGATTTGGAATAAGAAGAAATATTTAAAAGGGTTAGAACATTGTAAGAACAATGGAAATAATAAAACAAATAACAAGGGCGGGAAATTCCTCAAACGTTCTTCTTCCAAAAGAATGGCTTGGCGGAACGGCAAGAGTTGAATTGATTGAAAAACCGTTGAGCATAAAAGAAGATATTTTTGAAATTTTAAATCCTTATTTAAAAAACGCCCTTGGAATTTATCTTGCGGGAAGCTATGCAAGAAAAGAAGAAACAAAGGACAGCGATGTTGATATCTTAGTCATAACTGACGGGATAAACAAAAGAATAAAGAAGGGAAGATATGAAATAATTTTGATTTCAAAAACAGAACTTGATAAAACGCTTAAAAGAAATGCGATTCCGCTGTTGCCGATGATTAAAGAAGCAAAAACGATTCTG
Source organism: Candidatus Pacearchaeota archaeon (assembly GCA_016204145.1). GTDB lineage: Archaea > Nanobdellota > Nanobdellia > Pacearchaeales > GW2011-AR1 > JACQLK01. The sequence goes on from JACQLK010000016.1 coordinate 59,223, forward strand.
AATGAAGGGTTAATGGGGGGATATAAAAAAATAAAATTAAATAAAGAAAATACAAAATCTATTTTAGAAATAACAAAATCATCGAGAAATGTTTGCGGGGAAAGCATAAAAATTTCCAAACAACTTGGAGAAAATGCATCTGACGAGATAATGTACTCTTTGATTCTTGGGTTGAGGACGATTTATATAATTGATTCGCTGAAAAGAAATAAAATTCCAACGACAAAAGGATTGAAAAATCTGATAATAAAATTAACAAATTCAGAAGAGCCATATAATGCTTATCTAAGGGTGAAAAATGATAAAAAAACAAAATCCGTTATAAGCGTTGAAATCGCGGAAAAACTAAACTGTTATCTTATTGAAAAATTAGGGAAATTATGAAAAATAAATCTATGAAAAAGGGGCTTGCAAGTTATGACAAAGCTATAGAAGAGCATAAGAATAAAATCATTGAAGAAAAAAAGAAAGAAAATCCAAATGTTGAATTGATAAATTATTGGGAAAAAGAAATCAAAAGTTTTGAGAATAACAGGAAGAAATTAATGGGAGACGTCTGAATTATTAATTCGTTTATTTTCGCCTTAATTATCCCTAATTTCACAGCCACGCCGCTCAATAAACTTCTTCAGATAATTTTCGCAAAAAAAATTATCGCGAGAAAAAATTCATAAAAAACATCGTCGCAAAAAAGACGGCGTGAGATGGAAATCAATTTTGGTAAATAAGCCGTTGAGGAATTTCGGGAAAGAGTAGGGGATTTGTGAAGAAGTTAAACTAACGACATATGGAATTATTTTTATGTATAATACACAGAGGGACAGTAAATTGATATTTTCTTTCGTCTTTAGAACAGAAATCACAGGTAAAGTTTAATTTTAGGTCATAGTTTCCTTCAGGTAGTTTGCTTGCGTCACAACTTCCTTCACTGCCCTTACCGCAATAATCCTGTTTTATTCTGAGATATATATACTTTCCTTCTTGTGAACTTATGTTAATGTCAGTTTCTGGATCTAAGTGGGCAAAAAGAAATTTATCATTCATATAATCTACTCTGAAATGTCCAGTATTAACTTTTCCTGAATTTATTACAACTAAAGAGATACCCCACTCTTTATCAGGGTCTGCTAAATATTCTGCATACACTTCAGATTTATTAGAATATTCTGGATATCTAAAATCTATTTCTATATCCGCCCAATTTGAACTGGATGTTTGTTTTAGAAGCCCCCTATTTTGATTAGATAAGTTTTCATTAGATAGTATTCCAAAAATACTTGTAGTAATAGTAACAAACATAAGAAAGGATACTAAAGTCAGAGATGAGATTTGAACAAAATTAGATAGATTTTGGTATTTTAAACTTTCATATTGATTAGAACTTATTTTTTTACTATCTCTTAAACCTATTAGATTTTTATTCTGTTTATAAAAAGAAACAAAATTTACAATTGATAAACATCCTGTAGCTATAGCAATGAAGATTAACCAGTTAATTATAGTACCCATTTCTCACAACCCCAGCCTCTCCACGAATTTTTTCTTGTCAAATGCCTCTATCTCGCCGTAATTCTGTCCCGTGCCGAGATACAATATCGGTTTTTTCACGACATATCCCACAGAAAGCGAGGTTCCGCCTTTTTCGTCTATGTCCGCCTTCGTGAGAATTATCGCGTCAATCCCAATCGCGGAATTAAAACTTCCCGCCTGCTCGACCGCGTCGTTTCCGGTGATGCTTTCCCCGATGAAAATTTTCAAATCCGGCGCGCAAACCCTGACGATTTTTTCCATCTCTCTCAAAAGATTTTTCGCGGTGTGCATTCTCCCGGCGGTGTCTATGAGAACGCATTCTATTGAATTCTTTTTCGCGTATTTTATCGCGTCAAATCCCACCGACGCGGGATCGGAGCCGTATTCGTGCGAAATCACATTGACTCCGATTTTATCTCCGTGAAATTTCAACTGCTCTATGCTCGCAGCCCTGAACGTGTCCGCCGCCGCGAGAATTGCAGAGACGCCGCGCGACTTCAAATTCTCCGCGACTTTCGCAACCGTCGTCGTCTTTCCCGAACCGTTTATTCCGCAAAACAAAATAACATAAGGATTTTTCTCTTTCTCATTTTTCTCTTTTATTTTTTCAACAAGATCGAACGGCTCTATCAATATGTCTTCTATGATGTCTTTCAGCGAATCCTTTATCTGCTCTTCGACTTCTTTTTTCAAAAATTCCTGATTCACGATTTTTCCCTTCAATTCGCTTATTATCTTTTCGGCTACGGGAAACGCGACGTTGTTTTCAAGGAGAAGCGTTTTCAATTCCTCCCCGTAAACGTCAAACTCCTTGTCTGAAATCTTGACCTTTGAAATTTTCTCCCTGACCCTTTCAAAAAAACTCTTCGTCTCCTCTTCCTCGCTTTTCTCCGGCGCGGGAACAATTATCTTTTTTCGCGGTTTTTCTCCTTCCTTTCTCCCAATTTCTTTTTCCTTTTCGGTTTTCTCCGGGAATTCTTCCGGCTTCGTCTTCTCTCTTGTTATTTTTTCGGCCCAGCTCTTTATCTTTTCTTTCAGGAATTTGAACATGATTTTATCAGGAAACGAGATTTTTTTAAGGTTTGGGTTTATAATTTTAAAAGAAATCTTCTATGAAGTATTTTGTTCCCGCCCGCCTCCTATGAAACCTTAATAATCTCTAAAATTTGCTTTCGCTTCGTTCAGATATTTATTGCTCCGCGCCTGACTCCGTCGTGGTGCTCCGCTAAAGAAAAATACTAATGTGAAAACTCTGTCTTATCATCATATCGTCGCATCATCATTCTTTCTCCTGGGGGCGGGGACAAATTTATCAAGTAAATTTTTGGAACGCGAGTAGGCGAGCAACTTTGCGAGACAGAATTGCAAAACTCACAACGAGCGGGGTTGCGAGTCGGGGAATTGGAGGAAGAATGATCCAATAAGTTAAATCTAAATTTTTATAAACAACAGTTGTTTTTGCTTTTCCATGAAAGGCGTTTTGATTATCCTCGACGGAATCGGCGACTTGCCGTGCAAAATTCTCAACGATAAAACTCCTCTCGAGGCCGCCGAAACGCCGAATTTGGATTTCATTTCAAATCGCGGAGAGCTCGGAGGAATGGTTCCCGTAAAAATAGGATTCATTCCCGAATCCGACGAAGCGACTGTTTCAATTTTCGGAAACGAAATTTCAAGCAGCACAAGAGGGCAATTGGAAGCAAGGGGAACGGACATAAAACTTGTCCGCGGCGACTTGGCTCTGCGAGCAAACTTCGCGACAATTGATTCCACGGAGAGAAAAAATATAATTGACAGAAGAGCCGGAAGAACCCTCGCGACAAAAGAGGCGGAAACTCTCGCGGAAGCGCTGAACAAAATAAAAATGCCGTGCGATTTCATTTTCAAGCCGACGATACAGCATCGCGGCGTTTTGGTTTTCAAAGGGGGATTCTCGGACAACATTTCCGGAAACGATTCTTCATATACAAAAAACAAACTGCGCGGAATTGAAAAAATAAATGAAATTCGCGCGCTTGATGAAAATGAAAACTCGCAATACGCCGCAAATATCGTGAACGAATTTCTTGAAAAAGCGTTCATGACCCTTGACAAGCATCCTCTTAACGAAGAAAGAAAAAGAAAGGGGTTGATGCCGGCGAATTATCTTCTCGTGCGCGGAGCCGGAATTGAAACGCCAAAATTGAAATTTTACAGAAAATGGGCCGCTGTTTGTTATATGCCGACGGAAATCGGCTTCGCAAAAACGTCCGGAATGAGCGTGTTCTCCTTCAAATATCCGGAAATGAAAAACCTCGACGTTTACAAAAATCTTTACGACGGATTGAGGGAAGCGTGCGATTTCTCGGTAAAAACAATTGAGAAAAACCGGAAAAAATACGATTATTTTTACGTTCACATAAAAGAAACAGACGTTCCGGGACACGACAACAAGCCCGTTGAGAAAAAAATGATGATAGAGCAAATTGACAAAATACTTTTCAAGTTCCTGAAAAAATCAATCGATTCGGACAAGAATTTGAAAATTATCGTTACCGGAGATCATTCGACTCCGTGCAGAATGAAATCGCATTCCGCCGAGCCGGTTCCTGTTTTATTTTATTCCGGAGAAGGAAAAGCGCCAAAGGAAAAAAGATTCTGCGAGAGAGACGCCATGGGCGGAAAATTGGGAATGATTTCCGGAAAAGACCTTTTGGAAAAAACCGGATTTGAAAAATAATTTTTGATTTATCAGTAAACTTCGTAAGAATTATTAAAAAGAGGTTAGTGTAAAATAACTTCAAGTCACTCCTAATCATATTCAATTCGGATTTGGAGTTAACACGGGTTTCGCGGGGAGGGAGGGTGGGGACAAATTTATCAAGTAAATTTTTGGAACGCGGGCGGTCGGGAATTACTCGCGGAATTTTAAGAATTTTCCATCCGTATTCTTGATGACGAAAATTCTTAAAAACAAACTTTCTTTTTGATTTTTATGATTACTTACAACGAAATTTACGAAGCAGTGAGAAAAGAGCGCGCCGAGGAGTTGCAGCCGCTGCCGAAAAATTTCCTTGACGAAGTGTCAGTATACCTGAAGGAAAAAAAAGAGTTCTCTTCGAAAAATATCGACGATTTCTCCGATTCGGCGATGAAGGCGAAAAAACAGCTTGAAAATGCAAGGACTTTGTTTAAGGAATTAATTTTGAGGAGGAGAAAAAAAATACTTAATCTTCTTCTTATTGCAACAGAGACGGGAATTTCAAAAAAGGATTCTGAAAACATGCTTGAATTTGAGAAGACGATGTTTGAAAATCTCATGAAATCCGTCGATTCGACCGAAAGTCAGGTAAACAGCTTATTCAACGTAAAAACAGAAGAAAGGATTGTCTCCGGAAAAACAATCGCGTTTAAGGAAGACGTCGACGAGTTTTTTGACATGGAAGGAAAACTCATAGGCCCGTTTAAAAAAGGCGAGAAAGCCGAGTTGGATGAGGAAATCGCAAAAATCCTCGTTGAAAGTGAAAAGGCCGAAAGATTGTGAATATTTTTAAACTTCTTTTTCCAGTTCATTTGGTATAAGATGAAAAAAGAAATTGCGCTGATTTTTGTTTGCGTTTTGCTCGCTTCCGTAATTTCCGCTTCGTTAATTTCCGCGGATTTTTTCGGAAGCTGGTTTGCAAAATCAACCGGAAACGCCGTGGCTGCAAAGTGCGTCGATTCGGACGGCGGGAAGGACTATTACAAAAAAGGAACAACATCCGGAATTGACGCGAAGACGAAAAAGCAAACAAGTCAAGTTGATAAATGCTCAAATTCCAAAACTCTTGTTGAATTTTTCTGCGATGCGAATAATAGGGTCGCGAGCGCTTCCGCTTCATGCAAAAAAGGATGCGGCTCCGGAGCGTGCGCTGAAATCGCCCCTGCTGCAGCTCCGTCGAAAAAATCAAGCGCGGCGCAAACGGTCGATAAATCCGGAAGTTTGATGTTTACAACAACTCATTCCGGAATAGGGGACATGTACACATATTATCTGATTTATGACAACGCAAATTACATTATTCAATCGGGCGATTTCCTCGAATATGACATTTACTGCGACCCTTCAAACAACGATTGCACCGGCGGAATAGAAATAGAGGGAATTTACCCTTCGGCATGGGTCGGAAGAAATTTGCGTTTAGTCGACCAAAACCGGTTATCAAATGCGTACGGCAATATTTCCATGTATGCAAGCGGAAAATGGTATCATCGAAGAATTAACTTGTCGAGTGCTGTCGGCAAAACTGTAAAAGAAGTCAGCGTAGTCGAAGAAAGCGACAGGGACGGAAAAAGGGATTACTATTACAGAAATATTGCAATCACAAACGGCGGAATTCTGAAGGTTCCCTTTTACAAAGGAAAAAATGTTCAATCAAGCGCGTTGAACTACCAATCAAAAGCGAGCAGGTATTCCGTTGCTGCAATCGGCGGAAGTTCATTTGAGATTCAAAAAACATGTCGGCAAATAATAACTCTGACATACCAACTGTCAAAGAGCGAGTGTTCTCCCGGAGACATAATAAGCGACTTGCAAACCCACACTCAATGCGACCATTATGTCAACGTTCCTTACGGCGGAAAAGTGTGTTATTCGTGGCGCAGCTACCATAATTACAATTGCATAAGAAATACTCAAATATCTTGCTCTGCAAACGCCGCCTGTCCTGCGGGGACAACTGAAATAACTTCAGAATATTGCGGCGCGTCCATTGTGGCAATTGGCGGGGAAATAGGATTCACTCCTTCAAGAATATGGATTTCCGACGACAATAGCGGATGGCAGAAAACCCGTTCAACAATCTTTTCTTCATATCCCGACGGGGCGAGGATATCTGCAACAGGAGCCGACTGGAATATCGCTCGTCAGGTCTCGTTCTGGGGAAAAGACAATTATCTTGTGGGGATAAAATACAAGTGGGTAAGCGGCGGCTCGTCGCTTCCGGACCAGCTTTATTACTCGACAAAAAGTCACGGGGACTCGATAAATTTCAGGCAACCTTTCGGAAAATGGGAAACGGACGGAAACTGGCATGTTAAAATTCTCGATATGAGAACCCTGGCTGCGGGGGGAAACGACTGGATAAACGGTGAAATCACAAGATTAAGATTTGACTTTACTGAAAATGCAGATACCGTTATGGAAATACAATATATTGCAATTGGAAAATATCCGAATACAAGCATATGCGCGCCCGCAAACAAATGCATCGGCAATTCAGGAGAGTATTGCAATGACAAAAATGCAATCGCAAGCGTCTCTTCTTTCCAGGAAACATGCAACGACGGAAGGGACGATAACTGCAACGGACAAGTGGATGAAGATTGTCCGTCTCTCGAGGAGGACAATCCGAACGACGGCGGAGGAGAATAACTTCTCGTCTGATTTTTACCGATTCTTTCACAATAAACTATAAAAACGCCCTCCTTTTTCCATAAACATGGACAAGCTGGGGAAGGAGGAAATAGTTCTTGAAACGAAAAATTTCTTTGACTCTTACAAGAAAGAAATCGGCGATTCTCTTAGAAAAGGAAACAACGTCATTTATCTGGATTTTATGAAGCTGTCTCAGCATTCAAACAAGCTCTCCGACGAGCTTCTTTCAAAGCCCGAGGAAACTCTTGGATTTATGGAAATGGCGATTGAAGAAGTCGGCCTGGTAAACAATGTCCGCGTCCGATTGAACAATCTTCCCGACAGCCAGCAACTCAAAGTGAGAAACATTCGCTCAAAACATCTCAACGAAATGATAGTCATAGAAGGGATAATAAGGCAGGCAAGCGATGTTCGTCCGCAAGTCGTAAATTCCAAATTCGAGTGCCCGAGTTGCGGGACAATTATTTCTGTTTTGCAAATTGAAAAAAAATTCCACGAACCGTCGCGCTGTTCCTGCGGAAGAAGAGGCGGGTTCCGTTTGATTAGCAAAGACATGGTCGACACGCAAAGAATAGTAATTGAAGAATCGCCGGAATCGTTGTCGGGAGGAGAACAGCCGAAGAGAATAAATGTTTTTGTAAAAGAGGATTTGGTCGAGCCGAGAATGGAGGAAAAAACAACTCCCGGAAGCAGGGTGAAAATTATCGGCGTCTTGAAAGAAGTTCCGGTTCCGTTGAACACCGGCGGCGTGTCAACAAGATTTGAATTGGCTATTGAAACAAATAATATCATCCCGATGGAGGAAACATTTGAGGAATTGAATATAAGCGAGGAAGATGAAAAGCAAATTCTTGAGATGTCAAAAGATCCCGGAATCTTCGACAAGCTCGCGCAAAGCATAACTCCGAGCGTTTGGGGTTACGACGAAATAAAAAAATCCCTTGTCTTGCAATTGTTCGGCGGAGTTAAAAAAGTGCACGCAGACGGACAGAAAAGCAGGGGCGACTTGCATATTCTTTTAATCGGAGACCCGGGAGTTGCAAAATCGGTAACATTGGGATTCATGGCGCAAATTTCTCCGAAAGGAAGATATGTCGTCGGCAAAAGCGCTTCGGGAGCGGGTTTGACGGCAACGGTTGTAAGGGACGAATATTTAAAAGGGTGGAGTTTGGAAGCGGGCGCAATGGTTCTCGCTAACAAGGGACTGGTTTGCATTGACGAGTTGGAAAAAATGGATCCTCAGGACAGAAGCTCGATGCACGAAGCGATGGAACAACAAACGATTACAATTTCAAAAGCGAACGTGCAGGCGACGTTAAGGGCGGAAACGTCTGTTCTCGCCGCGGCAAATCCAAAATTCGGAAGGTTTGACCCTTATCAGTCCGTGGCCCAGCAAATTGACTTGCCTCCGACGCTGATAAATCGTTTTGATGTAATTTTCACATTAAGGGACATTCCTGACAAGGACAAGGACAGAAAAATAGCGACGCACGTTTTGCACGAGCATATAAAAGAGGGAAAAGACATGGCCATTCCGAGGGAACTGTTCAGAAAATACGTCGCGTATGCAAAACAAAAAGTTCATCCAAAACTTTCAAAAGAGGCGGCGGAAGAAATTGAGAATTTCTACGTTGATTTGAGAAACCGCCCTGTGTCGTCGGAAAGCGCATTGAAGCCGATTCCGATTTCAGCAAGGCAGTTGCAGGCGCTGATTCGCATGTCGGAAGCGTCGGCAAAAATGCGGCTAAATCCGACGGTGTCGAGAGACGACGCGAAAAAAGCTATTGAAATAATGAAGCATTATCTGATGCAAGTCGGATTTGATTACGAATCGAACACTTTTGACATAGACAAGATTTACACGGGAATGACCGCTTCAAGAAGAAACAAGGTGCTTATTGTCAGAGAGGCGATAAATTCGCTGAAGGAAAAAGTCGGCGAGCTTATTCCCGTCGAGGAAATAGAAAAGGAACTCGAAGGAAAATTGACAAAAGACGAAATTGAAGCGTCGATTTTTGAATTGATAAAAAACTCTGTGATTTTCGAGCCGAGGAGGGGATACGTGCAGAAAATATAAAATGGCAAAAATAGCTTTTATCGGAACTCATGGGACGGGAAAAACAACTTTGGTCAATGAGATTGTCTTTAATCTGAAAAAAAGAGGCGTTAACGCCCTTGCTTTTGAAGAAATCGCAAGAAGTTGCCCGTTGCCAATTAATGAAAATGCAGTAAGAGAAACACAATTGTGGATTATTGCAAGACAAATCTCGACGGAAATTGAAAAAGAAAGGAATTATGAATTGGTTGTCTGCGACAGAAGTATCTTGGACACATATTGCTACCATGAATATTTCTTCGGGAGAGAAAAGAGCTGGGAACTGTTAATCCAGTCTTATATGAAAAGTTATGATAAGCTAATTTTTGTTCCAATAAAAAATGGTTTTTTGAATGAAGATGGTGTCAGATCAACAAATAAAAATTTCCAAACAAGGATAGATAAGATAATAAAAGGGAGATTATCTGGTTTTGGACTGGAATATGATTTATTGGAAAATTCAACTATCCAAAATATTTGTAATGCTTATGCAAATAAAATAAATTTGGCCCGTAAAAAATAAATAAGTAAAAGCAGAAAATGCCAGACGAACAATTCAAGCGAAACATTGCATTCAAGATGAGAATCGGCGAGATATTAGTCGGAAAACCGATAATGGACGGAGAGCGATTTGGAAATCTGGAAATCAACGGAAACAAAATCGTGAGAGTGAACGTCGTCGGAAGCATCGTTGACAAATATGAAAGCAGCGGAGAGAAAAAATACGTCTTCCTTACGCTTGACGACGGCTCGGGACAGATAAAATTAAAGTCCTTCGGAGACGATGCGCAAAAATCCTTAGAAATTCAGCAAGGAGAAACCGTCGCTGTCATCGGCTTGCTGAGATTTTTCAACAACGAAATTTACATTTCTCCCGAAATAATAAAAGAACAGGATCCAAAATATCTTCTTGTAAGAAAACTTGAACTTGACAATGCGCCGAAAATCCAGAATAATATTCAAACTCTGATTTCGCAAAGGGAAAAAATAATAGAATTGATAAAAAATTCCGAAAGCCAAGGCGGCATCGACATTGAAAAAATAAATTCCGTTTCCGGAATTTCCGCGGAAAATGCCGCGGCGGAAATTCAAAAACTTCTCGAAGAAGGCGTGATTTTCGAGCCGCGCCCGGGAAAAGTGAGATGGTTGGGGTGATTAATGTTTAACCCAGAATCCGAATGTAGCAACATTATTTCTCCACCAAGCAACTATCATTAAAAATCCGCCAATTATAAATGCTAATCCAAATAACCAACTCCAAGCCATTCCTTCTGACCAATAAGTTCCAAAAATAATCTCCGAAAATCTAAAAAACAATATCCCTAAAAACATTAAAAGTATCCCAGTTAAAATCTGTGAGGGATGCTTTATCCCAAATTCTATTCTTTTAATAATTTTTATTATAATTGCAATCCCAAGTCCAATAAAAATAAATCCGGCAAATGAGTTCACGGGAATAAGTGATTCCTGAAATCTTATTTCAATTAAATTCCATAAGAATTCAAAAAACCAAATGGAAAATCCGTAAGTTAATGTCCAAAAGAGAAATACATTTGAACCAATGTAAACTCTCTTCTTCCTTATCAAATCATGGATTATTCTCGAAAGTATTGAAAAAAGGAAACCAATTAACAAGATATAAATTATTTTAATTTTAAAAAAGTCATATCTACCAAACATCTCGGTTAATAAAAAATTAAGAAGTATATATAAACCCGTATAGATTAATACCCAGATAATAAACCATTTAGTATAGAAAACAAAATTTTTCCTCTCCCAAAATCCCTCTTTATGTTTATGATGATTAGCCAATTTTATCATCTCCTCTTCCAAATATTCCAATTGTTTTTGTTGAACCAGTAAGCGACGGAAATCAATGCGACCAATCCCGCCAAAGAAATTGCAAACTTCAACCAATCGTCGGTGAACCTCCAATAAATTCCTGTTCCGTAAACCATCAGTCCGGCGCCGCCAACCATCAGTCCGGCGCCAACGACTTCAAGGCCGAAGATAATCGCGCCCGCAAAAATAATTGCAATTCCTATCGGAAGCGCGGTAAGAAAAATCTTTTTAAAATATTTTTCCTCTGCGTTTTCAAAATCCTTTTGACAAGGCGTGTAATCATATTGGCAATATCCCCCGCCGATTGGAACCGGCTTTACCTCTCCTCTTGCATCCGCGACAAGCTGCGTGTTATTCGTCCAAGTTCCGCCTTCGCTCGCGCAAACAGAAGCGTTGATTAAATTCTCGGGACAATAGTCGCCGTATTTCGGGCTTTCGCCGTAAAGCGTGGAAATTCCGTAAACCCCGACAAAAATAGTCAAAAGAAAAATCGCAACGCCAAAAATTATATTTTTGAAATTTATCATCTTCTGATAAAAGAAAAAATGTTTATAAATTATTCCTCGTATTCTTTTTTAACCGTGAATTCGCCAAAGCCGGCTTCTTCGTATGCTTGTGCTAATCTTAACGCGTCATTTAAATATTTTGGAATTTTTACAAATATTCTGGAATCATCACAATAGACCTGAAAAGAAGATCCAGGAAGATTTTTAAAATCAAATCTATGTGTATAGATGGATATCCACCCAAGACTAGAAGACCCTATTCTCCTCCAGCCCCCATCACGTGATTCCCATTCAGGACTCCAAGAAGTACACCCTGAGCCGTCCATATCAGTATAGACTCTAGACCCAAACATATTCCTTGTAATTTTTACAATTCTTTTTTGTTTTTCACCATTTTTTCTTCGTTCTTCCTGCCATTTTTCATAATCTCTTCTTTCTTTTATCTCTTCTTGCGTCAATCCTTCAAGCTTAACCATCATCAAATTTCCTAAAATACATTTATAAATCCTTTTATTCAAAATTATTTCATGGAATCATACGAAGAAATGCTCAACGAAGCATTTGAAAAAGTAAAGCGTCCGGAAAATTCCAACGGAGAAAGGTCTGAAATCCCGAAGATAGAAGGGCATATAGAAGGGAAAAAAACAATTCTGACAAACTTTTTTCAAATCGCGGAGCATTTGAGAAGAAACCCAGAGCATTTCCAAAAATTTATTTTAAGGGAATTGGCGGCGTCGGGGCAAAAAGAAGGAGACCGGCTGGTTTTGAATATGAAAGTGCCGAGCGAAAAGATAAATCAAAAAATAGAGCAATACGCGAAAGAATTCGTCATTTGCAGGGAATGCGGAAAGCCCGACACCGAATTGATAAAACAAGACCGGCTTTTGTTTATGCATTGTCTTGCGTGCGGCGCGAAACATTCTGTCAGAAGCAAAATATAAAATTATTTATTAAAATTTCGCGCTGCCGATTGCAATATTAATTGCTCTTGCAAAATGAAAAGTATTGGTTGAAATATTGCATTTAAATTCCTGCCAAGTTGCATAAAACAAGTTAATGAAAAAATCCAAAGCCGCTCCGCTAATGCTCGCTTGTGGAAAAGATATTAATCCAAAATTTATCACCCCATCATCCCGTATAAATCGTCGGTAGTTCTTATTGAATCAACTCTTTCCTTCAGCGAAAATTCTGCCGGAGGCAAATTTCGGGGGGCGGGCGGGATGAACAAAAAATGCCCCGAATTGCTTTTTAAAAATTCTAAATTTCATTTCCGTGCCGTTTAAATTCTTTCTTGAAATTTAAATTTCGTTTTTACGGCGATTCCTCCCGAAAAATTTGAAAAATGAAAACGCAATTGCCGAAACCGCCAGCAAAACGACGAGAAAGACGGAATACAATTGGAAATAAACAGGGAACGCGCTTTCAACGACTTGGAAGCTGTCTCCGCCGATTGCCGTTTTGTTTTCGTCGTAATCAATCTGCGCGAAAAATCTGTAAGAGCCGTATTCCATCCCTCTTGGCAATTGCATTTTGACGTTGAATTTTATTTTTTCCGTCACCGCGCGCGTTTCTCTCGCCTCTGCAACCAAATTGTTATTTTTGTCAACAATCCAATATCTTAAAAAGACGTCAAGCTGTTTTTTGTCTCCGACATTTATCAAAGTCAGTTCCGCGGTCAGGGAACCTTGCGGAGAAATGAATTTTTTTGAAAGAGGAATATTAACAAGAAGGTCAAACAAAGGTCCCGTCGGTTTTTGATAAGCGCATTCCCTTTTTGTATCCGGCATTCCCGAGTCCCCGACGCAAGTTCCCCTGTTTACGCAAAGCCGTTTTTGAATTCCGCTGTCAGGGCACGGCTCCGGATACCATTCCGTGCAAACCCAGTCGTTCGTGCATTGTTCAATTATAACTCCTGTGCCGGTGCTTCCGCCGCCGCTGGAAGAAGTAGTCACAGTTGTCGTAGTCGTCTCCGTTGTCGTTGTTGTTTCTGTTGCAGGAGGTTGTCCCGGGACTGCTTGAAAATTCTCGTTGCCCGCTTCTGATGCCGCTTGTTGAAATCCCGACGATGACGAAGAGCTGAAACTTGAGCTGCTTGCGGTTCCTCCCGCCAATCCACTTCCAGCGGACTCGACATTGTAATCATTTGAAGAAAGCGTGAAAAAAGAAGTCAATTTGAAAACCTGAATAAATGAAACAAAAATCGCGATAAATAAAACCGCTCCCGCAAAAAGATATATTTTTTTTATTTCTGATGAATGAGGATAAACCGAAATGTGGCGTCTTAATCTTTTTCTTTTGAAAATATTTCTCATTTTAATATTTCTCCTCCAACAAGAAAATATAAACAAAGGAATATTTAAAATCTTTCAAGGCAAATTTGATGCGCGGAAATTGCAATTATTGCGTCGTTGTGACTTTGTTGAACTGAAGCGCGGAAACCGCATTGGTTGCTGTATTTGAAATAACTGCCGTTGCCGTAGTGGCGGTTTCCGTAACAGCCATTGAAAGAGTATATGTTGTTGGAACCGAATCATTATTTGGCGGAACCGCATGCAAATCCGGAACAAGATATCCCGTGAAGTTCTCGGGTGATTCTGCAAGAGTGTATAATGCTGCGTCATTTGCAGAATTTGCAGGATCCAATTCAATTAATTGTGAATTGTCAAGAATTCTGGGGCCAAAGCCGACGTCTCTGAAAATAGGTCCCTTCGTTACGAGCACTTTTCCATTTTCTTCCACTGCCAAAGCAGTGGGATACGGAATATTCCTAAACGCTGAAGCAACCCCTCCCGCATTTGTAGAATAAACCATTCCTGTTAAAAAGTCGGAAATATAAAACTCGTTTCCGTTGGAGGTTTTTCCCGCTGGAGAATTTTCAACAACTCTTATCATGTCGTCGGTTGGCAAGCATTGATTAAAATATCTCTCTCCGGTCAATATTCCCGTGAGTTTGATTGGCATTGTTCCGTCCGGAAGCACAAATTCGGTTTTGTATTTCAATGAGCCGTCCAAATTGGATAAATCGTTTGGATTGATCGATATAACCCTTCTTTGTCTTGAAACTGTCCACTGATTTTGAGGAAGGTCTGCGCAATTAATTATCATTGACTGCGGAAGATAAATCCTGCCGTTGCTTCCAAGGTGCATGTCGACTGTTCCTATAATCTCGTCATCTCTTGCAAAATCCCTTTTCACGCCGTTTAAAATTTCTGAAAGTCTGTCTGACGGGCTTTTTGAAACAATAGACGCTAAGTTAAACGGCTGGACTCTTAAATAAAGGCCTGCCAAGGTGGACCCTATTCTCTGCCCCGTGTAAAATTCGCCTGCATCCGCTGATGAAAAAGTGTAAGCGGTGGTTGTGGAAGCGGTTCCTGCATTTATCTCGGATGGAGTTCCCCGAATTTCATATACCTTCGGCTCACCTCCCTGAACAAATCCTCCTTGAGAATCAACCGAAGGGTCGCTCAAGAAATAATATGAAATCGTTCCGTCAAGATTCGTTGTCAAACCTTTTTCCCTTAAAGAAGGAACGCTGCTTGCGCCTCCGGATTTCAATCCTCCAGGTCGATGAAATGCTCCCAAATTTCTCTCCCCGGAAAAAACCAATCCGGTTTTAGTTTCTCTTTTGGGTCCAAATTGAACGCCGCTGCCGGAACCGCCCGAATCTCCGCAACCGTATAAAAGAGGAAGACCTGCAAATATCAAAGTTCCCGCAAGAAAAATTTTTCCCGCATTCAATATCTTTTCAAGGTTTTTTTCCATAAAAATGGAAAGTTCAGAAATACTTAAGCTTTGGGGTTGCCCGAGACATTGAATCTAAATCTCCTAGCACCATTCAATCTCGCCTAATTTGCACAGCGATTGCTTCATTTTTGAATTGTCAAATTGCAAATCATTAATTGTCTGATTAAGAGATTGAATCTGTGATTGCTGTTCCTTGAATGCGTTTACAAATATGAAAAAGAAGGCGTTGCTTGACCATCCGTAAAGTTGAACCGTGTCTCCGATTTTTACGTTTTTTGGAATCGGATAAGGAGTATTTTTGTTTATGGTGTCAATTCCCATCCCGTTTATTATTTCCATATCTTTTTCCGTTATGGTGTAATTTCTGGGAACAGCCATGTACGGAGCGATTGAATTCAATTGGTCTGCAAACAATCCGATATAACTTGCAGTGTTGTTCACTCCCTCGGGGCTTATTCCGTTGTAATTGTAATTTACAGGATTTATTTTTTCTATTATGTTCAAGCCGTCGGTGAATTCCGAGATGTTTGTTTTTATTCTGCTGTCCGAAGCTATTGAAATCCATACGGTGCTGCTTGCAAGCGCGGCGTCGTTGTCTGAAAGCTGAAGTCTATGCGTCGCCGAAGTCGTTCCTATCCCGACGGCTCCCGCTCCTGTCCCCACCGTTCCGATTCTCATGATTATATCGGTATAATTTCCAAACAGGATTCCCTGATTTGTGCCTTCGCCCTGCACAATATTAATGCTGTTTCCGCTTCCCCTGAAAAGGACAAGTTTTGAATCGCCTGTTGAATTGGTAAAATACAGCCCGGAGCTTGCCACTGAATTTGGGGCGCCGCCCGTTGAAATATTAATCGTCAGATTCCCCACGACGTGCAATGTTGAAATTGGCGTTGCTGTTCTAATGCCTACGTTGCTTCCGTTCACAAACAGCATTGAGTTGTTTCCCAAGTAAACATTTCCCGATAAATTCGTGTTTCCAAAAACATTCAGCAAATGAGTTGGAGAGGTGGTTCCTACTCCCAGCGACGAGAAATACATATTTGTGTCGTTTATTAATTGTTGTATTGTATTTGTATTGTTCATCGTCGTGAAAAATGTTGAATTCACAACTGTGACATTGTTGTAATATAAAATTCCCGAAAAGTTTCCAATTCCTCTAACGTCCAAAGTGTTTGATGGTGTTGAAGTGCCGATTCCGACCATCGTGTCGTTTGCAAATAAGGTTCCTGCCTGTAAAGAAGAAAGATTGAGCATTGTATTGTTCAATCGGCTCTGAAATTCCGCGCTCGTGTTCATTGCCAAACCGGCAATCAAATAACTTTCATCCCATGTCGAGTTGTATGCGGTGAAAGTTGCCGACGTGAAATTGAAAGGGTTTGTAATGTTTGTGTAATCAATATTTCCGATAAGCCGCGACGCGAAAATATCTCCGGAAACATTCGCGTTTCCTCCAAGCCACAAGTCGTTCCACATTAATGAAGAATTTCCCAAATCAAACGCGTTGCTGAAACCGACGTAAGGAAAAAAAGAGCCGTTAATGTTCAAGTTATTTACTTGAAGAGAGGAAATGTTGTAAAAATATCCCGCTTGCGCGTAAATAGCGCCTTGCTGAATTGTCAAGCCGCCCGACTGCCAGTTGCCGTTGAAATCAAAAGTTCCCGTGACGGAAGTGTTTACCGGAAAAAAATAATCTGAAGAATATCCGTTGAGATTTCCGGCTAAATTTCCCAAAAAATTCGGCGCGCTCACATTTCCCGCCGCGCTTAAATTATAAATTGTAAGATTTGCATTTTGTTTTACGTAGCTTCCGGCAATGTCTCCCAACGGAGAATAAAATAATTGTCTGTCCGTCGTCGTTCCGCTGAAACTTGTGAAATCGAGATTCTGCCCGTTGATGTAATAGTCCTTGTAATATATTTTTCCAAATTCCAGCGAAAGCTGATTTGAGGAATTTTCTCCTAAAATCAAATTCCACGAGCCGTTTACTATCCCTCCTGTGAAATTCTCTGAATAAACAATGCTTCCTCCGCTCGCGGAGTCGTAAATGTAAACGGACAAGTCGCCCGACGTCAATGCCGCTCCCGTTGATTTGCTTATGACATTGCTTCCCTGATCCGAGAGAGTCACATTAAGGGAAGCGGAAACATGAAAAATATTTGCAAATAAAAATAAGAAAATTCCAAAAAACATCAACCCCTTCTTCATAAATCAAGTAAATTTTTCCAATTTAATAATCTTTTTGTCAAGAAAGGTTTTGTTTAAAAATTAACATAACGATAAATCCGTGGTTTTGCATTAACATTATTATTAATATGCGAACGAAGTGAGCGACTATTAAAGGAGAGGTTAGTGTAAGGGGAAACTTGGTTCC
>JACQLK010000015.1 GCA_016204145.1 Candidatus Pacearchaeota archaeon
CCCTGCGAGCACTCCAGGCTGCTCCACCTCGCTATATAAGGACAACCAAGAGTTTATTTTTAAAGGTAACTGATAGATTCTGTTCCCGCCCCTAAAAGAATTTTAACTGATAAAAAACTTTTCATAAGTATTAATAAATGTCAGAGTTTTCTAAATTAACAATATTTTATTTAACAATTCCCGTGTTGATTTTTTTCTAAGTTTTTTTATATTTTCTTTCATTTTTTCCGCTTCTTTTTCAGACATGTTCTCCCAAACCCCTGTAAATCTCATAATCTTCTTGTTCTTTGCCAAATATTTAAATGTGCCGAAGATTAACCAAGAATATACCAATGCAATAAAAATTACCGAGATTACGATTAGATGACGCGATAAAATTTCTGTAGGTTAAAATATTTAGTCAGAAAATCTAATCAGTCCTTCCTCACAAAAACGTCTTTCTGCGGAAAACGCGTTTTCGGCATCGGCTTGTCGCTCGCATATCCGACCGCGCATAATGCGGACGGAACAATATTCGACGGAAGATTTAATATTTTTGAATATTCTTCCGAACTGAATCCCTCCATGGGACAGGAGTCAAAGCCGAGGGATTTCGCGCCGTTGACCGCGTTTCCCAATGAGATATATGTCTGTCTTTGCGCCCATGAAAGTTTTTGTTCTTCGGAAAGATTTTTTTCAAATCCTTTCATCATGTCAATGTATCCATTTATCTGCTCTGCTTTCGCGCCGTTTTGAATCATCAATCTTTCAAGCGCCTCTATTCTTCCAAGAATATTTTTGTCGGCGCAGAAAACAAGAAGATGCGAGCAGGAAGTTATCTGCGGCTGATTCCACGAGACGGGAGAAAGTTTTTCCTTTAATTTTTTGTCAGAGATTACAATAATTTTCCACGGCTGCATGTTGAAAGATGAAGGCGCATATCTGATAATTTCAAGAAGCTCGTTTATTTTTTGCTCCGGAATTTTTTTGCCGTCAAACGCCTTTGTCGCGTATCTTTTTTTCACAATTTCGCCGAAGTCCATAATAATTTTCTGTTTGCCTCTTTTATAAATTTATAGATTAATTATATAAATCCCTTTTCTCTTTTTGTTAAAAGGGGTTAAAATGAATTCAATTTGGATTGTCCTGATTGTAGGATTGTGGTTTTTTCTCGGATACAAATTTTACGCGAGGTTCATAGAGAAAAAATTGAGGATAAGCGACGCGAACAAAACGCCGGCTGTTTCAAAACGGGACGATGTTGATTTTTCTCCGGCGAAAAAGCCGCTGTTGATAGGGCATCATTTTGAATCCATCGCCGGAGCGGGACCGATAATAGGACCGATTCTTGCGATAAGCTATTTCGGCTGGCTTCCCGTCGTTCTCTGGGTTTCCCTGGGTTCTGTTCTTATTGGCGCGGTGCATGATTTTACAAGCTTGGTCGCTTCCGCGAGAAACAAGGGAGAAGGCGTTTCAAAAATTGCAAAGAAGACGCTGAGCTCAAAGGCGGGAACTCTTTTTGCCGTGATGATTTTCATAACTTTGATTTTGATAATAACCGTATTCAGCGTTTCAACCGCGGAGAGCATTGTTTATCAAACAGGGCTGATAATTTCGCTTGTCGTCATAACGATAACCGCTCTTGTCTTCGGCTACGGCGTTGAAAAATTGAAATGGGATTACAGGATTTCAACATTTATTTCAATGATCGTTGTTTTTTTCTCGGTGTGGCTCGGCGTGATGTTTCCAATTGATTTGTCTTTTGTAAATCCCGTTTTGTTGAGGAATATCGTCATAACAATAATAATGCTCTATGCCGGCATCGCTTCAATTGTTCCGGTTTGGCTTCTGCTGAGGCCGAGGGATTATTTGAGCACTATTCAGACCTCGCTGATTTTACTTTTGGGAATTGTCAGCATACTTATTGTTCATCCGAAGATAAACGCTCCAGCTTACATTTCAAATTCGCCGTTTCCGCTTTGGCCAATTTTGTTCATTACCGTCGCGTGCGGCGCGGTTTCGGGATTTCACGGAATTGTCGCTTCCGGAACGACGAGCAAACAGATTGCAAAGGAATCGCACGCGAAATCGGTGGGATACGGTTCAATGCTCGGCGAGGCGACTGTCGCAATCATTGTAACAATTGTCGCGATTGCGGGATTGAAATGGGGCATCGGCGACGTGAATTTTCAAACGCAATTAAGCAAGGGATGGATTGCGCTTTTTTCAACAGGTTTCGGAAACATTGTCGGCAGCGTCGGAATTCCGTTGATAACAATCGCGATTGCGGGCTTTCTCGGCTCGCTTGCCGTGAATCAAATCATATTGACTTCCGTCGACACGTCAACGCGTTTGGGAAGATACATCGTGTCCGAGAGCCTGATTCCGAAATTAAGCAAAAACAAAATTTTTGTTACCGCGGCAATTTTGATTCCGGCATGGCTTCTTGCAGTCACGAATTCATACGAGGTTTTATGGAAACTTTTCGGAACTTCCAATCAGTTAACCGCGGCGATAACAATGATTACAGTTTCATCGTATTTTGTTTCAAAAGGAATCAAGGTAAAGTTCATAGTCGTTCCGGCGCTTTTTGTCCTTGTTACGACGATGTTCGCATTGCTATATCTCACGTTCAGGACGGGCGGATATTTCTTTACAGGAAATTATGTTCTTTCCGCAATATCTGTCGGAATGTTTTTCCTCGGGCTTCTTGTGGCCAAGGAAGGGTTTGAGCGGTTGAGGAATAAAAAATAAATAATTCATGAAAGGATTTCAGCATCTGAAAAAAGATAATTCTTCAGTAAATAAATCTTTAAAAAGAACGATTCTTGCAATGTTTTATGGCAAAAAGCATAGATGCCGACGTTATAGACAAGAATATTAAAGATTCATTCAGAAGAATAATAAGATCAAGAAGTGAAAACGGCAGAGGAAAAAGTTCGGAAAAAATTTTAGCAGAAGGTGTGGCTTTTGTCAGGGATAAATTTCTTGGAGATAAGAAAGTAGAGGAATTTGACGCCAGAACACTTGCAAAATATCTGCATCTTGTTGATGCGGTACAATCCGAGGAGGAAGGATTAAGAATGGTTAAATCAATTCCCGACATGTATGAGATTTCAGACGGAGGGGGCTGTTTATATTTTGAAAGAGATGGCAAAAATATTGTGATGGGATATTCTCCTTACAATTAATTTATCTCCGCAGTTTTTTTCCATTGAATGTAATTTTTTTCTAAAATATCAATTATTTTTTTTCTTTCTTCGGCGTTTTCTATTCCTTTCCAGTCGATCAGCGCAAAGTCGATTTCCTCGTCCGTTTTTTCAATCGCCTCTTTTATCATCTCTTCTGTTATCGGAATGGCGTAAGACGGAATAACGTGGGAGATTGCGACGTTTGATTTTTCCTGGATTTTGTTGAAATTCAAACAATAATGCCCTCCGCCGAGCGCAATCGCGACTTCGTTGTAAGGATTTCCCCTGAATCCCTCAATCGCCTCGAGAATTGTTTTCGCAATGACAAAACCCGCGCGCCTGTCTCCGTATTCCGTTTCCGTGGAGCCGATTTCGACGAAGACGCACGGCTTCTCAATCAAAGGTCCGTGGTGAGTCGCTTCCATTGTTATATCGTACCCTTTTATTCCGCTTTTTTCGCAGTTTAAGCGGAGCTTTTCAAAAAGATGCTTTATGAAAACCGCGGATGTTTTTGAGATCTTTCCCCTTTCGCCGCCGAAACGGGCTTCCCGCCAATTTCCGACGGTGTGAATGGTTATCGCCTTCATGTTTTTTTCCGATTTGTGCTTTGAGGCGAAAATTATGAAATCGTATTTGCTTATTTTTTCCAAGTCCAAATTTTCGGCATAGATTATTTCCTTGTCGACAAGATAAAAATCAAATCCGATTTCGTTTTTTTGCAAAACCGAGGAAAGCGGATTTTTTTTGAACTGACTCAATTGAGTCGTTATATTTGTTCCCGCCTTGTCGAGTTTGCTTGCGACTATTAGGAATTTTTTATACATGAAAATTTTAGAAAAAGCGGGAATTTAAAGATTTATATCCGCCACGATTTTGGAAGTTTTCCGGCTTTTTTTAATGCGGAATTTATGTCTTCAATTGAATCCATTGTTGATTGTCTTGCCGCCTCTGCAAATTTTTCCGGCTTTGCCAATTCAGGATGCCTTTCTGCGAATTTTTCATTTGAAAAAGCGCCGGTTATTCCGCTGCTTGAATTCACAATCGCGCCTCTGCCGTTTTCATCAAATCCTTCGGTTAAGTCCTCCGCGCTCGCTCCCTGCGTTTTGTAGCCGGGCATTAAAAATAAAACATGAGAAAGCATTTTTCTCAGTTTTTTTGCTTCCTCGGGATAAGTTGCCCCGACAACCGCGCCGACGTTGGAATAGCCGCTTTCGCCGATTCCTTCTTTTCCCCATTCTGATATTAATTTTGCCATTTTCATATAAACTTCTTCGCCGTCGGAAATCAAGATATCTTGCAATTCTCCAGAGCTTTTGTTTGAGGTCTTTGCCAGTATGAAAAATCCCTTGCCGTCCCTGTTTGCAACTTTTGCAAACGGCTCTATTCCGTCGCTTCCCAAATATCCGTTGACAGTCATGAAATCAGCATCATCCGGGCTTCTCGCATATTTCCCGTTTGGGAGCATCACTCTTCCCAAATGCGCTTCCGCATACGCTGTTGCGGTTTTTCCAATGTCGTTCCTTTTTGCATCCAAAATTACAATTGCCCCTTTTTTCCGAGCGTGTTTGATTGTTTCTTCCAATGCCCGAATTCCCCAATGCCCGTATTTCTCATAAAAAGCGCTTTGCGGTTTGAATGCCGGAACCAAATCACGGGTGGCATCAATTATTGCAAAATTAAATCTTTTGATTGCTTCGGCAGACGCCAGGTATCCCAATTCGGGATTTAATTCATAATTTGAGCCGTGCTCATCCATAACCTCCTGTATTTCCTGAAGGAGCGGTCTTGGCAATTCTTCCATTACGGGGTCAAGTCCGATGCAAAGAGGCGTTTTTTTCTCGTCCATCTTTTCATACAATTTGTCAACGATGTTTCTCGGCATTTTAAGTCCCATAGGTTTCCATATATCTTTGGAAATTATCATATGTTTTTGTATCCATTCTTTGCCTTAAGCCGTTAATTATCAGAGGATGTCCCAATTCAAAGAGATAACGAATTGTTTCTTTTGCTCCGACTATTGAATCGACGGAGACGCGCGTTCTTTCTGTAAAACTTTTTATTGCGTCTTCTCCCGCGAGATTTTTCTGCTGCCTGTCAAACGCGATGCCGCAGCCGACGACAGAAATGTCGTTTCTGTTTTCATTCTTTGAATAGTCCCTTATTTTTCTCAAAGAGTCCTCTTTTGTTTGCGCGGAAGTTATTACGTCGTCAATGAGATAAACTCCCGCGTTTTCGGGAAAATCGCCTATGAACATTCCGCCTTCTCCGTGGTCTTTTGCTTCCTTTCTGTCGTAGACGACGCCCAAATTAATTCCATGTTCTCTCCACAAAGAGCTCTGAGCGCCGATTGCAAGGGAAATTCCCTTATACGCGGGACCGAATAAGGTTGTGACGCGCAATCCCTTTTCAATTCTTCCCGCAATCATTGACGCGTATGCGTCGGATAATCTTTCTGCATGGCTTGCGTTGTTGATCGCCGCCCCAAGGTTCACAAAATACGGCGTCGGTCTTCCGTCCCTTAAGAATTTTTTTTCGAAAAATAACGCTCTGGAATCCGCGAGAAATTCCGAGAATCTTGCTTGATATTCCTCCATCTTTACGTATGCAAATTCCAATTTAAAAGGATTTATTAACAATAAGATATAGTTTGCAACATGGAAGAGGCAGTCAAATTAATAGTCGGAGTTCTTGTTTTGCTTCTCGGATTTCCCATTGGAACGTTTTTGGCGAAAACGACTAAGGAAGAATTGAAAGCGTATCAGAAATGGTTCAAACTTGCAATATTGATTTCCGCCGTCGGTTCTTTGGTTTCGGTGATTTTGAGGAATGACGTTTTGCTTTTCACGTTTTTATTCATAATAATCGTGACGAGCGGAAGTTTGAGGGGAAGAAAATAAAAATTAAGATTAAAATAAAAAAAGAATAAAAACAATAAAATAAAGAGGTTGATTTGAATAAATCAACTATCTGCTTTTTTTCTTTTTCGCTTTTTTCTTCGCCATGGCAACGCACCTCTTTAATTATTGATTTCAGTGAAAAGATGTTTTTATATCTATGGAATCACTGAAAAAAGGCGTCAATAAGAAATATAAACTCCCAAAATTTGTTTTTCCATGTTTTATCTTGTCGGTTTGGGGCTGAACGAAAAAGGATATTCAAGGGAGGCGTACGACGCCATTGAGAAATGCAAGAAAATTTATCTTGAAAATTACACTGTTGATTTTCCCTATGACTTGGGATATTTGGCGAAGCAATTCAAAGGAAAGAAATTAATCCCCGCAGACAGGGAATTTGTCGAAGGTTTCACGGTTTTGGAAGAAGCGGGCAAAAAGGACGTTGCGCTGCTTGTTTACGGGAATCCTCTGATGGCGACGACGCACATCTCTCTTATTGAAGAGGCGAGGAAAAGAAAAATAAAATTCAAGATTGTTCACGGCGCCTCGGTTCTCGACGCCGTTTCAGAGACGGGATTGCAGATTTACAAATTCGGAAAAATAACAAGCATGCCCGCATGGATTCCGGAAAAGAAATTCGCGCCGGAGAGTTTCATTGACATTGTGAAGGAAAATCTTTCAATAAACGCGCACACTTTAATTTTAATTGACATCGGACTTGAATTAAAAAAAGCACTGGAGCAGTTTGAAATTTCATTGAATAATAAAAAAATAAAAGTCGGGAAAATTCTTGTCTGCCAAAAATTAGGAACAGAAAAAAGCAAAATCTTTTATGACGAGATTTCAAAATTAAAAAACGAGAAAATAGAAATCCCGTTTTGCTTTGTTATTCCGGGAAAATTGCATTTTATGGAATCCGAGTTTTTGGAGAATTTTGGTTAAATTTTAAAACAAGGTTGAATTGGGTAATTTGACGATGGAAAATAAGAGCGGACAGATTACAATTTTCATAATATTTTTGCTGGTTTTGGTATTTGGAACGGTAATTTATTTTTTTATAAACAGCGGTGTTCAAAACAAAAACGCCGTGCAAAAGACAACCGATCCGATTTATATTTACACTCAAGAATGCGTTGAGAATGCGCTGTTTGATTCGGCAAAATTTTTCGGGCTTCAGCAGGGATATTACATTGTTCCAAAGACCTCCTTGGAGACCTCTCTTTACAGAATTGCCTATTATTATCTTAGGGGAGAATCCTTGATCCCGGAAAATCAATTTTTTGAAGAAGAGTTTTCAAAAATCGCCAACGACCAGATTTTAAAACAATGTGCTGATTTTTCCATATTCAAAGAACAGGGCTACGCAATAAAGCCGGGTTCTCCGACAATAAAAACAAAAATTTATTCCGACAATTTGAAAATAAACGTCAATTACCCGATTTCCGTAAGCGCGAACAAAAGCTCTTACGAGGTGTCGGCGTTTGATTACGAGATTCCATTGAGAATCGGGCATATTCTTGACGTCGGCAGAGCTCTTGTCGACGAAATAAAAAAAGAGCCGTATGCTTTGGACATGACGTTTTTGCTGAATCAAGATGTTGACGTTTCAGTACAAAAATACGACAGGTGCAATCAGATTTATTTAATATTGGACGACCAATCAAAAACAAACGACGGGGAAAGTTATTTTTACTCCTTTGCCGTCGGATTCAGCGAAGAATACTGCATAAACGAGGACAACATCCTTTAAATTAATAAAATAAAAATGAAAAAATTCAATTTCAAAAAAATAAAATCTTCTGTAATTTTTGCAATATTTTTTGCGTTAATTTTAACCGGCATGTCATTTGTAAAATC
Source organism: Candidatus Pacearchaeota archaeon (assembly GCA_016204145.1). Lineage (GTDB taxonomy): Archaea > Nanobdellota > Nanobdellia > Pacearchaeales > GW2011-AR1 > JACQLK01. The sequence goes on from JACQLK010000015.1 coordinate 7,922, forward strand.
CGAGACCGACATTTATCCTGCTAATGGAAGCATAGCCGAGCAGGGAAATTGGATAACAAATAATCCGGACAAATTCAATCCAAACGACGAGTCGCAAAAAAAGGCGTTTGCCAAAGCATACAGCGATAATAAAATTGATTTGAATAATGTTAAGCAGAGAGAGGCGGTTGAAAAATATCTGACGCGCTATCAGGAGAGGGTTTCTTTTGAAGACAGAAAAATGCTTAATGAGCTCGTGTCTTATCACGCCCGCGACGTAAAAGTTTTTTTGGACAAGGGAGAAGATATAAATCTCATAAAAGAAGGCGATAAATTATTCATAATCTCAAGCGACGGAGAAAAACATGATTTTGTTTCATACAGCTCGTATCAAATCGGAGGAAAAAAATTGGACAAAATAACTTCCAGAGAAGACGGAACAATTGAACTTGGCTTCGGGGAAAATTCAATCGCTTTGAAAGATACAACCCTTTTCAGGGACGAGTTTGGAAAATTTCTTCTTGCGGACGGAAGCGTTTTGGATTTCGGAAACAATTTTGGAAAAATTCTTTTTGACGGAAACGGAATAAATTGCGCTTCAAAGTTGTGCTCTTTTTCCGTTGGAAAGATGGGAGTTGAATTGAATTCTCTTGGAACGTTTCAGATTCTGGGAGACGACAGATTCTCCGTCGTGGACGGAACTGCAAAAATCGGGGATAATCTTCTTGCTGGAAGCTACGAGTTCAGCACAAAATCCGGAAATTCTGAACTAAATTTTGACAATAGAATTGAATTGAGAAAATTTTCAGGGCAAAGCGGGATGAATAAAGAAAGTTATGTGAGAGTGAGAGAAGGCGAGTTTGGAAATGTTGATGTAAACACGGGTTCGGCGGAGAGAAAGGTTGTTGCATGCTTTGGATGCAATGACTTAACAAAGAGCGCGGGATACGACGGCTCTGTTAATTTTAAGAAGGACTCCGCTGAATGCGCAACAGGAGATTGCAAAAACGCCTTCAAGGCGGACATAGCTGATAAAATCATAGTTAAGTTTGAAAACGACGCGATTCATCAGGGATTTGACAAATTGAAGGCCTCTTACAACAATCTCGGTTATGATGTGAATAATAATCCTCAAGCATTTTTTAGATTGGAAGGATGCGATGGATGCAAAGTCGGAGAAGGGCAAATTGCCGGAATTCAGGTAATAAACGGAAACTGGTTTTCAATTGAAAATGAAAATTACGATTCAAATAATGCAATCCCTCAGCTTAGATATAAATATATTCATACCGCTTCCCGCTTTGTTCCGTATTACAAATACACGATTGCAAATGACGAGGGAATAACTTTTTCCGACAACGACCTTTACAGAAGTTCCATGTCGGAGGATTTTCTCCGCACAGGAAAATTCAAATCAACTCAATTATTGGAAAGGGATTTTGGAAGCAAAAGCATTAAGAAATACATGGAAGAGTATTACACTATACATTCTTCCGGAAATCCGGTGGAGGTCGAAATAAAAACAAGCCGGCTCACAAGTGAGATGAAAAGTACTCAACAGTATTCAAGGCAGATTTATGTTGTTGACGACACTGCGTTTAATTTGGACAGCAACGGAAATGTTGTTTATCTTCCAAATTTATATGTGATGAACAAAGGCGGCTCTTTTGCCATAGACCAGCTTAAGACCTTGAATGAATATAATCAATTTTTTAACATAGAGGATAATACTCTGCCGAATTTTTTCAACAGACAGCAAAAAGCGTGCTCTGCAATTGTTGACGCTCACAGGGGAATATTTGAGGAAAATCAAAAAGCGTCGGCGTTCCTAAGAAATCTTTTGAGCACTTTTCCAATTGAAAATGCGCAGCAATGTCTCGGAAGTTACGGAGAAAGGGCGGCTGGCGCGGCGCAGATGGAAGAAATGTTCAATTCAGGAATGAATCTTGGACAAATTTATCAAAAAAGTTTGACGGATAATTTAGTTAAAGTAAAGGAAACTTTTAATGAGCCGTCGGTCCTTTTGGAATTAAACAAAGAAGAGATAAACCGCGCAATTGCGAACAAGGAAAACATCGCCCGCATTTACAAATATTCCGAAGACGGGAGAATATTAAGGGACAACATTGACATCAATATCGCGGAAAGAGAAGTTATTTCAAACGCGGTTGGCGCTTATTTGAGAAAAGACAGGAATTATGTTTACGACCCGTTGCTTGCGGAGAGAATACAAACCTCTTACATTACAAATAAACTTTCTTCATTTGAAGACAGAAAGAATTTTTTAAAATTTGTGGACGATTTGCAAAATGGAAAAGATGGGGCTATTTTTTCTTCTGGCGAGAGTGCGTTGCCTGAGAATTATGTCATTGGAAAGTCTGGCGTTGTTGAAATAAAAAATCCTTATATTGCAAAAATGATTTCCGACGGAAAAATAACAAAGGAAGAGATTGCCAAGCTCAGCGATCTTGACTCGACATTCAAGGGCGACGAGTTTAACCAGGATTTTAGATTGGTTTTAGAGACGATAGCTCCTAAATCTGCGGGAGAATTGGCGATTAATGTTGTTCCTAATCTTGGGGCGTTGGGAAAATCATTTGTTGTTTTAAGCAAGGCGGAAGGAATTGTATCGACGATAAACGCCGTCGGGGTTTTGGGGTTGAGGGGGGCTTCGGCGGGCTTGTTGGGATTTGCGGGCGCTTCAGGCGTTTCAAAATTTGACGACGCGCTTATCGCATTGCGAACTTCGGGAATAAAGCCCGTTACAGGGATTGAACTTGCCAGCAGCGAAAAATATTTGAGCAGTCTTGCAGGGCATGTTGCGGAAGACATGGGATTTGCCCCCGGCGAGGTGCAGGTGGTCGGATTTTCTAGAAGATTATTCAGCGAAGGAAAAGATGTGGTCGCTTTTACCCATAAAGACCCTGCGACAGGAGAGGTAACTCCTTTGCTGGAAGGAATTTTCTACACAAACAAGGATCAGGCAACGAACGCAATCCGGTCCTTAAACAAATTGGACGAACTTGGAATTGGAAAAAATTATCAATTTGCAGGAGCATATTCATATCCATTTGGAAATGCCGAGGGAACAATGGTGTTCAGGACAATCCCACAAGATGTCCTCTCTTCGGGAAATCCCGATGCTGCTTTTGAGGCATTCAAGGAATCCGTGAATCATCTCCCGGACAGCGAGAGGGTCGCGGCAATAGAAGCATACAATGCATGTTGCAGGGTGACAAGAATTCCCGCATCTGCGACGGATGTTTTTCCGCCGGTGGCGATTGGAAGCGGCGATGCGGCAGTTCTAAACAACAAATTCACTATTTTGGAAGGAAATTCCAGAATCAGTGTCACAGATCCGCAAACAAACAAGCGCATTGGAACACTTAGTTACGGAGTTGATAAAAATAATCCAAATCACATAGTAACTATTTCAACAGAGGTATCGCCGGATTTTAGGGGTCAGGGAGTGCAGGATTTGATGTTTAAAGAATTATTATTCAGGAATAATTTTAATAAAATTACCACAAGCTTGATTGAAACAAATGAGGAAGTATTCACACAAACTTTTATTGATAAAATCAGTTCAAGATATAAAATTTCAAGTTTTTCCAAGGACGACTTGCCCGGAGTTAAACTGTCTGAATGTTGCAGCGAAGTTATGAAGACAATTCCTCAAGAAGAGATAGATGCTTTAGTAAAAGAATCTTTGCAAAATACTCCGGCTTACAGATCAAGAAAAAAATTTGGATTTGAAATTTGCGACAAGAAATTTAAATTCAGCGGAGATGCAAACAGTTTGGAAGTTGGATTCACTGCGTGCAGGTAGATTAACAATTAGTCCCGTTTAATATTTTCCCCAGACAAGATAATCCTTTTTCAGCAGTTGTTTGAAGATAAATATCTGGATTTAATCTTGGAGAAATTTCATTCGGGTTTAGGCAAATTATTTTACTTCTTTTTCTTTGATAATGTTTAGCGAGAAGAAGGTTTGGCGAAATATCTTCTCCAACTCCTATGAGAAATACAACATCTGCTTTTAGTTTTTCAAGTTCCAATAGTTTTATTTTTTGCGCATCATTTTCTATGTAACTTTTATCTTCAAACATCAAGACATTCGGTCTGAGAATTTTTCCGTCGTAACGCGGCATGGATTTTTGAGAGACGCTCATTGTCTTTTCATCCAATTCGCAAAGCGGCACTTGAAGATTTTCTTCAACATAATTTTCAGAGCCGTCCAAGAACTGAAGCCGCCACATTGAGCCGTGAACTTCCAGAATTTTATCCGCGGGAATTCCGCTTCTTAAATGATATCCGTCTGTATTTGTTGTAATGACAAATCCGTCCATGCTTTTTATAATATCGTTAATAATTTGATATCCCTCATGCGGTTTGTTTTTTTGCGCGTTTCTTCTTCTCCATTCATAAAATCCCCATGAAATTTCCGGATGATTTTTGAAGAATTTACCGTTTGCAAGTTGGAGGGGATTCAATCCTAATTTTTTATAAATAGGAAAATTATTCCAAAAACCTTCGCTGTCGCAAAATGTCGGGATTCCGGAATCGGCAGACATTCCCGCTCCGGTAAGGAATAGAACATTCTTCGACTTTTCCAGTATTTTTACAGATTCTTCAAGTCCTGAGTTGTTCATATTCCTCAACCAAAAATCTTTCTTTTAAACTTTTCTTTTATTGTACTGATCTTCTATTTCTTCCGGATGCAGATTCATAAGTTGAAAAATAAATATCATAATATGCCCTAACTAAAGCCGAGGCAATTTGCGAGTTTTCATAATCCGGCTCTTTGCCAATTGTTTTGAGCTCAAAAAATTTTTCTTCGGAAAGCAATTTTTCCTTTTTGAGAATCTCAATCGCTTTTCCAATTAGGTTGCCTTTCTCTCTCGCGGAAGATCTTTTTATAATGTCCAGCGTCGTCTGTATCCCTTCATTCGTCAAATCTTCCAAATTAATCGCCATTTTTCCTCTTTTTAGTTGTAGTATCCATATGGCTTGAATAACCCTGAAAACTTTTCGCCAAGGTATTTTGCAAATCTAATTATCGGATTATGCTTATTTCTTGAAAAATAACTTTTATTGGCAATGGCGTCTCCAAGTCCTATCTCCAACAAATCCTTTTCCAATTTGCTCGGCTTTTTTTCATCTGCCATCTGGAGTTATTTTTTTGCGCGTTTTTAAATATTTTCATGCGACATCAGTTTTAAAAATAAGCGAGTTTTTTTACTTGGATGTACGATTTCAAGAAAGTCGAGAACGAGGTTTCGGGATTTTGGAAGAAAAAAAAGACAGAAGAAGAAACGCTGAAAGCGAATCCGAAAAAGAAAATTTTTTCTTTTCTCGACGGTCCGCCGACGGCAAATGCGCCTCCGGCGCTTCATCATCTTGAAGTTCGCACATATAAAGATGTCATAAACAGATTCAAATTTATGCGCGGATTTTCAGTTCCGCGAAAAGCCGGATGGGATTGCCACGGGCTTCCCGTAGAGGTTCAGATAGAAAAAAAATTGAAATTGAATTCAAAGAAAGAAATTTTGAATTACGGCGAGGCGAAGTTCATAAAAGAAGCGAAGAAAAGCGTTTTCGAGTACATTGAGGCGTGGAACAAATCAACCGAGAAATTGGCTTATTGGGTTGACTTGAAAAATCCTTACATCACCTTGGACAACAGATACATTGAAAGCGTTTGGTGGTCGCTGAAAGAATTATACAATAAAAAACTTCTTTACGAGGATTACAAGGTTGTTCCATTTTGCCCTCGGTGCGAAACCCCTCTTTCCAGTCACGAAGTTGCTCTAGGTTATAAAAAAACGACAGAGGACTCCGTTGTCGCGAAATTCAAAATAAAAGGCAGAAATGAATATTTTTTGGTTTGGACGACGACGCCGTGGACGCTGCCTTCGAATCTTGCGATTGCGGTGAATCCCGGCATTGACTATGTTTATGTGAAAGAAAACGAGACGTACGTTGTCGCAAAAGATTTGGCGAAGAATTTTTTTGATAATCCGAAAATTTTGAAAACAGTAAAAGGAAAACAACTCATTGGAATGAAATACGAGCCGTTAATGCCTTATTTCAGGGACAAGGACGCGTTTGTCGTGATTGCGGGGAACTTTGTCACAATCGCCGACGGAACAGGGATTGTTCACATGGCTCCGGCTTTCGGAGAAGACGATTACGAGGCGATAAAGAAAAATAAATTGCCTTTTGTAAAGCCCGTGAATTCAAATGGAAAATTCACATCCGAAGTAAAGGATTACGAGGGAAAATTCATAAAAAGCGCGGACAAGGAAATAATAAACGATTTGAAAAATAAAAATAAAATTTTCAAAGTCATAAAATACGAGCACGACTATCCTTTTTGCTGGAGATGCTCCACGCCCTTGATGTATTACGCGATTGACTCCTGGTTCATCAAAGTCACCGCTTATAAAAAACGATTGATTGAGCTTAATGAAAAAATAAACTGGGTTCCTTCGAATATCAAAGAGGGAAGGTTTGGCGAATGGCTGAGAAACGTGAAGGATTGGGCACTTTCGAGAAACAAATTTTGGGGAACTCCGATTCCGGTTTGGAGATGCGCTTCGTGCAAACACGAGGAAATAGTCGGAAGCATAAAAGAATTGAAGGAAAAATCAATCAGAAAATTGAGCGACAAGGAAATTGACTTGCACAAACCGTGGATTGATTCTGTAAAATTAAAATGCGCGAAATGCAAAAAAGAAATGTCCCGCGTTTTAGAGGTTATAGATTGCTGGTATGACTCCGGAGCGGCGAGTTTTGCGCAGTTTCACTATCCTTTTGAAAACAAGGGAATTTTCAAAAAAAGATTTCCGTATGATTTTATTTCAGAGGCAATTGATCAGACAAGAGGATGGTTTTACACTCTGCATGTTTTGTCGACAATTTTGTTTGACGACATCGCCTATAAAAATGTAATCTGCGCCGGGCACATTGTCGACGAGAAAGGGGAGAAAATGTCGAAGAGCAAGGGAAATATTTTGAATCCCGACGAAATCATAGATGCCGTCGGAGTTGACGCGGTGAGGATGCAGTTCTGCACGACGGATGTCGGCGATTCGAAAATGTTCGGAATAAACAAAGTAAAACAGGAGGTTCTTCCGTTTCTGAATATTTTGTGGAACACAAGCCAATTTTACAAGCAATTTAACGCAAACGAAAGGGCAAAAATAAACATAGAGGACAAATGGATTCTTTCGCGGCTGAATTCAACGATAAAAGAAACCACCGAAGCGCTGGAGAAATACAAAATTGAAGACGGATTAAAACCGATAATGAATTTTGTCGTTAACGATTTTTCAAGAACTTACATAAAATTGATAAGAGAAAGGCAGGACAAAAATGTCGTGAAAGTCGTCGAAGAATGCATCAATTCTGTTTGCAAAATGCTTGCTCCTTACACGCCGTACATCACGGAAAAAATTTACAGCGACATGAACAAAAAATCCGTGCATCTTTCGGGATGGCCGAAGGCCGACGGGAAAAAGATTGACAGAACATTAGAAAGAAGATTTGATTTTGTTTTGAAAATAATTGAAAATGGATTGAAGGAAAGGGACAAGGCGCAGATTGGGTTGAGATGGCCGCTGAAACATGCAAAAATTGTTGCTCACGTTACTCCAGAATTCAAAGGTGGACTTAGAAAAGAATTGGACGATATAATAAAGAATCAATTAAACATTAAGAGTTTAGAATTAGAATGGCTTTCTGTGTTAGATCGGAATGCTCTTGTTGAGGTTAAACTTGACACTCGAACAACTCCCGAGCTTGAAGCAGAGGGTTATGCAAGGGAAATGTCAAGGCAGGTTCAGGATTTCAGGAAAAACCTCGGATTGAAGAAAGAAGATGTCATTGAACTCGCGATTTTTGCCGACGAGGAGCTTGCGAAGGTCTTGCGTTCCCAAGAAAAGTTTCTGAAAAACAGGACAAATTCCAAAAAAATAATCTTTTTTACCGACGGGTTTGAAAACAGCAAGGAAATATTTAAAAATGCGGTTGATTTCAAGATAAAAGATAAAAGGGGTAAAATAGCCACTAATTGGTAGTCCTTTTACTTTACTCTTTTATCATAATAAACTTTAAAAGTAAAAACCGACACGATTTAAGATGATAGTAAAGGAAGAATTTTTAAGCCGACTGAGAAAAATTTTTGATTTGAATCTCTATGAGGTAAAAGTTTGGACAGCTCTTCTTTCCCGCGGAACTTCAACGGCGGGAGAATTAAGCAACATTTCCGATGTTCCGCGCTCAAGGACTTATGATATTCTTGAAAGTTTGGAGAAAAAAGGATTTATTGTCATGAAACTCGGCAAGCCGATAAAATTCATCGCGTTAAAGCCAGAAGAAGTTGTCGAGAGAGTTAAGAAAAATCTTGTCAAGGACGCGCAGGAAAAATCAAAGCGCCTTGAGACGTTGAAAAGCGACGAGGTTCTTGAAGAATTGACAAGCTTGTTCACGCAGGGAATAAAATTCGTCGAGCCGACTGATCTTTCCGGAAGTTTGAAGGGAAGGCAGAATCTTTACAATCATCTTGACATGATGGTAAGAAACGCGGAGAAAACCGTGACGATTGTTACAACGAAAGAAGGGCTTAACAGAAAAATGGAGGCGTTGGCGATGAGTTTTGAAAAAGCAAAGAAACGCGGCGTAAAGATAAGAATTGCCGCGCCGATTGACAATAACAACATAAAGGTCGCGAGGGATTTGAAGAAATACGCCGACGTCAAGAATATGGAAAAACTCAAGGCGAGATTTGTGATAATAGATGGAAATCAAATCATGTTCATGCTTCTGGACGACGAGAAGTTCCATCCGAACTACGACACCGGCGTTTGGATAAACACGGAGTTCTTCGCTTCGGCTTTGGAGCAATTGTTTGAATTGGCGTGGAAAGAAATGAAAAGCGTGAAGTGAGATTTAATTCTTGAAAAAGGGCAATAATTGGATGTATTCTGCGTATGGTGTTGGAATAATAATTGCTCTTCTTGCAGATTATTTTTTTATTAGAAAGTTAAATTTGATTTCAACAATAAATGTCACTCTTGGTTTTTTAATTTTTACAATTGTGATTTCGTTCTTTACAGGAATTATTAGAAAATTCATAAAATAAATTTATAAGTTAGATTATTTTTCTGCTTTATTCCAGAGAGAGCTAAAAATATTCTTTTGTAATTCCGCAAAAGCAGGATTTTCGATTTTAATGCCGATTTGTTCTTTTTCCGTTACATGTATGAATATTACTTTGTCTTTTGCAATTGCCATACCATAATCCTTGTCTTTTAAGATATTGTTAAGAAACCGTATTTCACGCAATGACTTTTTCTCTTTGTTTTTTGCCTCAATTAAAAAAGGGGTTTTTTCAGATAGAATTTTTGCTTTAATCTTTTTTTCTTTTCTTTTTAACGCATAAGGTTCAAGAAAATTCGGCATGAACTTTACAACTTTTTCCGGGGTATAGGAATAAATTTCCTTATCTTCAACTTCAAGCATTTCCCGTGTTATTGTCTTAAAACCTTCAATTCCCTCGTATTGTGAAACTTTTGCCTTTGGCAAGGCCACATTTTTCAATTTTTCATGTTCTTTGAGAACATTCTTTATTGCCTCTTCTTTCGTTTTCTTTTCTTCTTCAATTTTTTGAAGCAAGGTTTTTGGATCAGAAGTGCTAAAATATTGGACCCCTGACTTTATTGTTTCAGCAACAAATCCTTTTTTTATCAGTAGTTTAAGAATATAATACGAATCCTGCCTTTCTATTTTTGCATGAGAGGCAATTTCGCTTGCTTTTGAAGTTCCCAGTTTCAAACAGGACAAGTAAACTCTTATTTCCCTTTCCGAAAGTCCTAATAATTTTAGATTATCTTCCATTTTAATTTCGTGGCAATATCTCTATTTAAACTTAACTAAATTGATGAAAAATATTTTTCACCATAATGTTAAATAGTTGTTCTTTCCCGCATAGATTATGAAGACACAGATAGGAAACCAAGAATTTGAAGGATTAGAGGCGTTGAATGGCTATTTTCAAGAAGGAAATGTGGTCTTTGATAGTTGGCAGCATATTCGCACCGAGGAAAATTTGGCGATTGGGAATAAATATGCGTATCTCTTCATAGGGAGAATAGTTCCAAAAGGACTTAGAAAATCCATTTCAGGAGCATACGGATTTGCATACATACATCCTTCTGTTGAGGACGATGCAAGGGTGGCTTGTCATACTGCGGAAGAAAGCAAATTGGTCTTGGAATATATAAGAAAAGTTACTGGAGAAAAAGGTTTATCTTTGAGAGCAGATACATTTAGTGTCGGACTTTACAATCCTACGATTTACGAATATGAAGAGATTGTTAAGAGTAAGCAATTGTAAGATAAAGTTTATATTATTGAAGATTTCTGCTAATCAAAATGAACCCAAAAATCACCCTCTACCAGTTTGAAACATGCCCTTAAATTGATGCAGAGGAGATAATGGCGAATTCTTACAATAAAAAACCAAAGATATTTAAATACTGAATAATCAGTAATATTATTGAAATATCAGTAATAAGAAAATGGAAAAGTTAAAACGAAAGCAACAGCACGGATTTGGCTCGTTTGGAGAGACGGAAATATCAATCTTAGAGGGAACAATAATAAGCTCTTTTTTTCCGGAAGCGGAAGATATGACTATTAAGGAAATACGGGAAAGAGTTGAATACTCTTATGAGCGGGTTAATTCCGCTTTGAAATCCCTTGCCGAAAAAAAAATTATTATCGGGAAGCAAAGCGGGAAAACTCTGGTTTATTCCCTTGATTTGAAAAATTTATATGCCGAAAGCATGGGATTTAACGCTTATATGCTCCAAAGAAAAATTGAATTCATCAAGAAACACAAACCTGTCTATGAAGCAATAAAAAAAGTGGTCGAGTCCCCTTATGTTCTTGGAGTCATTCTATTTGGAAGTTATTCCAAAGGGACGGAAACAAAACAAAGCGATGTTGATTTAATGTGCATTTCCAATAAAGAGAAAGAAACGGAGCATCTTGTTAAATCATTAAAATACGAGTCCAATGTTGAATTTTCTCCAGTTGTATTGCCTTTGCATGAGATTCCAAATATAAAAAAAGACAACTCTGCTTTATGGGATGACTTAAAGAGATACGGAATAATATTTAAGGGGAAGAGTTATTTTTATTATTGGATGTATAAAGATGAAAAAAATTGAGTTTTATTTAAAAGAGGGACAAGTTGCAAGAGATAAAACAGTCGCAAATCTTTCTCAAAAATACTTGGATAAGGCCAAAAACAATCTTATAACTATGAAGATTCTTTTTGAATTAAATGATAAAAAAGCGAGAGATTCCCTAAAAATTCCAAGGGATTACGATTCAAATGAATGGGTTGTAATTGCAGGTTATTATGCAATGTATGCTGCGGCTTTGGCCTTGTTGGCAAAGATCGGATTTAGAAGCAAAAATCACGCAGCAACATTAATCATTCTTGAGGAATATTTTGTCAAAAAGAAACATCTAGATGAAACAGATTTTACATTGATAAAAAACGCCCAATTTCAAAAAGAGGAAATAGAAAAGATTTCTGATGCAAGACACAAAAGAGAAATTGCGCAATATAGCATAACAAAAGAAACAACAAGAAGCATCGCAGAAAAAATTATTGCTGACGCTTATGATTTTGTAAATAAAGTAGAAGAGATAATAAAAAAGTGACGGAAATCATATTATTCCCTTTCAACTTTCTAAATTTTAATAAATAAAAATAAAAAATAAAAATTTTGTCTAGTTTCTTGCCAGACCGAAGACGTTTTTTAC
>JACQLK010000014.1 GCA_016204145.1 Candidatus Pacearchaeota archaeon
ACAGAAAAATTTATAAATAATTATATCTATATATAACTAAAATATAACTAATAAAATGCCAATTGAAGTTCAAACCAGGAAATGGGGAAATTCCATAGGAATAATTATTCCAAAGGAAGTTGTCGAGAAGGAAAAAATAAAAGAAAATCAGAGGATAATTGTCAATATAGTAAAAGAAGCGGACTTGTCCGACATTTTCGGCATGATAAAAAAACGAAAGATGTCTGCTCAAAAAATGAAGGATTTGTCAAGGAAAGAATGGGAAAGATAACTTATTTCTTTGACACTTATGCCCTTTTTGAAATAGTCCATGAAAATAAAAACTATCTTCCCTACACAAAGAATGTAACACTCATTATAACAAAACTTAATCTTATGGAGTTGCATTATCGACTGCTCTCATTGTACGGAAAGAATTATGCCGAGACCGCTTATAATAAATTTCTTGAATTTTCTGTTGAAATTTCCGATGAGGTTATAAAACAGGCGAATGAATTTAAATCGTTAAACAAAAAGAAACGATTGTCGTATGTTGATTGCATTGGATATGTTCTTGCAAAGATAAGCAATGCAAAATTTCTCACGGGAGACAATCAATTCAAGGAAATGGAAAACGTGGAGTTTGTGAAATAATAAAGACAACATAGCGTTTCTTTATCAAACTTTTCCTTAAATTTTTATTCTTGCAAATCTTTCCCACCTGCCCTGTAAAATCGAAGTTAACCATAAAATCTGATGCGATAATCCGCGTAATTGACCGGTGTAGGATTGGAGGTTAGTTAATTTAAATAATTTTTATCTCTTAGAAATTTTTTTCACTTTTTTCGCTTTCTGCGGTTTTTCGTTCGCGATTTTTTCAAGCTCCGTCATCGCATCTTCCCCGGAATGAAGATTTTCCTGTGAATAACTTTGCCTTTGCATTTTTGAACTTGTTCTGTCTGCGAGAGGATTTATCACTTTTCCGAAGCTGTCTTGCATCATTCCCAACTCTTTCTGAATATTTTCAATCCCTTTTCCGTAAGAGCCGACTTTTTCCAAAATCTCGACCTGCATTTTGTCAATCAAGTTTTCAATCCGTTTCATTCTTTCGGAAAGCGAATCCATTTTTGAGTTCGCGAGTTCCTTGAAATCCGCGACGTCTTTTATCTGTTTTTGGAATTTTTGCATTTTTTCCGCGAAGACCTGTTCCGCAACCTCCATTATCGTCGAGGTGTCAAATCCGCCTTCCTGCGAATAATCCGCGTATCCTTGCTGCGGAGAATAATATTCCTGTTGAGGTTGCTCTTCCTGCGGCTGATAATTTTGATTTTCCATTTCCTGCGTTCTTGGAACGTATTGCCGCTGCTGAGACGGACCGGGCGCCTCGAATTCTTCATCCGAGACGGCTTTTTTTATTTCCGCCTGATTTAACGCGTCGTTAATCGCCTTCGGCGAGACGCCGCGTTCCTGCAAATTTCTGACTATGTTTTCGTCATCCATTCCCTGGTTTCTCATTTGGCTTATCTGTTCGAGCACACCCATTTTATTCCATCAATTTTTAAATTTTTAATTCGCTTTTTCTGACAAATTCAAGCGGTTGAAACATTTTCGCCTGCTTTTTCAGAATTTCCAAATCGTCCTTGCGGGCAAATTTTTGAATTTCGCTTGAATTCATTTCAAGAAAGGATTTTATTTCTTCGACGTCTTTTTTCATTTTTTCAATTTCTTTTTTCAATTCGAGAAATTTTTCATAGTTCTCTTCTTTTGTGTCTATGAGATTTTGCCCTATGAGCAGAAGGCGGTCTTTGAGGATGTTTTGCTTTTCTTCCAAGTCCCTCGTTCTTGACGCTCCGCTGACCTGATATTCCTGTGGATTATAATGCTCAACCATTTAAAATCAACGGCAAAATAGTTTAAATTCCTTGCGTTTATTCAACAACGTTGAATGTCTTAATTTTACCAACCCCCTCTAAAAATTGCCTGATAATAACTCCGCGCTTTATCCGACTTTATTATTGATAACTTTAAAATTGTCAAAGTTAAAACACTCTGCTCGTGTCCGCACTCGTTTCGGATTCCAAGAGTTTGACTCGTGCAAACACTCGCCCGTCCCACAAATCAAGATTAACCAATAACGACTTTCATATATTTGCAATCGAGTTTTACATTAACATTTTCAAATAATCTTTGTGAAATAACTTGTTGATGCGTTCCCGTAATCTCTGAAGAATTTTTCAACACACAGAGCAAAATCAGATTAACCGGTTTATTTCCTTATTATGACTTTTGCTCCCGCGGGAAGAATGCTGCTGGAATATTTTATATGAGGATTCATCTCTCTAAGACGGCTGATATTCTGATTATAGATTTCGGCGACATCCTCGAGGGATTTTTGATAGGATATTGCCAAATTTTGCCCGGGTAAAATGACATTTCCTTTCAGTTTATTCGCATATCTTGTTCTTTGAATCATTTTTTTCACAGATTCCCGCGAAGAATTCACTCCTGAATAAATCCGCGCTATTTTTTCAAGGGATTCTCCCCGAGATACGATATGACTTCCATTTTGGGGTATAATATAGATTTCCAAAGATTCGGAAGAAGGGGCTATTTTGTAAAATTCATTTCCGTCTTTGCGCAATATCTCCAACAAGGCCAGGAATCTCGGGAGATAATTAATATTCTCATAATAATCCGGGGGAGTTTTGATTTTCACGGGAATTATCAATTCGCTTCCGGCTTTTATTTCAGACGCATTGCCGATTCCATTCCTCAAGAGAATTTCTTCAAGAGGGGTCCCGAATTTCTTCGCGATTCTTGCAAGCGTTTCACCTTTTTTTATCCGGATATTTTTTTCACCCATTCTTTTCAGCGATTCTCCGAGAAAGTTGAAATAGCCGCTGCAGGAAATTTCTTTGCCGCCATTTTGTTTTTGATAGTTCTCCGGTTTTCTTGAATTGTAACGAAGCATCGCGAGGCACCAATCGCCGAATTTTTCGCGCAATTGCCTTAATTCCGACGCGGCGGCTTCCGAGGAAAGAATCGGATTTCTGCTTTCTTCATATCCCTTTTCCAAAGTTAATCCGTGCTTTTTCGCAATATAATTCATCAGCTGAAACGGACCTTTTGCGCCCATATGCGACGTCGCATGCGGCCTGAATTCCGACTCGGGCAAACTGAGAAGTATCAATTCCTCGGGAACGCCATTTTCCCTGAAGATATGCTTTATCGCCGGAAGATACGGAAGCATTCTTTTAATTCCCTTTTCCAACCCGGCTTTCATATTTTCCGCCCTCGCATCGTTTGGCTTTTGATAAAACTCAATTCTTTTTTTTACAAGCGTCCCGATAACCGCGTCCGGATTTTCAACGAGCATTTTTGCAAGCGAATTCGCCTCCTCCGGATTAAAGTCCGACGGTCTGTCGAAATATTTTTCAAAATTGCCCGAATAAAACGGATTTTTTTCCTTCAACGCCCTTATGAGAACCGACTCTTCAATTTGTCTTGCGACCCTCGGATAAGTCGGCATCTCGGGAATCACCAAACTCAAAGAAGGAATCGCCAAAGCGGACAAAATCGCGATTTTTCCCAAAATTCCTGATTTTTTTCTTTGTTTTTTCATTTCAAATTTTCCCTGTCCTGCTATTTATTTAAAAAGCCCTTTTAAATATTACTATTGGATAATTACTACAAAATGGGGGAAAGGGTTTTTCGCCGGACAAAATATTTTAAACTCCTTCATTTTCAAGATTTCATGCCAATGCAGGAAAAGAAGATATTGTATTCACACGAAGTTCAGCGAGAGGGCGGAGAGGATGTCGTTTATGTAAATTACCTCGGAGCGCCGTTTGCGCCGAGTTTGTCAGATTCGGCGGATATTATGGAGAGAACGATTGACGTTCTGATAGAAAATCCCAACATTTCAAGAATCGTTTTTACGCAGCAGAAAAATTACAACTATGATTTCAAGGAGACGGGAATGCTTCTCGAAATTGCGCAGCTTTACGTTTTTCTCATAAAACAGGAGAGGATTTTGTCGCAGGAAAAACTTGTTGTTTCAAGCCAGAGATTTTTTTCGCAAAGATACAACCAGATTTTCACTTTTCTTTATTTTTTGAAAAGGGATCCCGTCGCGGCTTACGCCGAATTAAAAAAGCTGATTGTCGAGGCGAACGTTTTTTTCGAGAAAATCGGCGTTGAGATGAAGATAGACCAAAAAAATTACATCGCGCTTCTCGAAAAAATAATGCGGCTTCTCGAAAATACCAGAATGATTCAGGAAGCGACGCCGTATCTTGACAATTACCAAAAAGGCGACAGGGAAATTTACAGGAAAATTTTCAAGCCGGATGTGATTCCGAATTTTACATTCACGCGATTGATTTTCGATTTGCCGGACGAATCGGAGATAATAGACCAGTACAAGGTTGCCGAGGGAACTTACGACGAGTCAGTCGTGACGATTTTGAAAAAGAAGAACGAGGCGAAATTAATTTATCATTTGATTCCGCCTGAAAATTCTTTGAATGAAGAGCAAAACATGCTTTTGAATCTCGCGAGAAACGTTCTCATCGAGCATCAGCCGAAAGCCGAGGAATTTACAGACACCGAGAGGACAAGGCAGGTTTTTTTGAATATTTCAAAGGACTTATTGCAGGATTTGGCCAGAACAAAAAAAATAAATTTTAATTATTCAACGCTTAACATTCTCGCGAGGATTTTAATAAGGCATACAATCGGCTTCGGGCTTATTGAAATAATTCTTCAGGACGACAAACTTCAGGATATTTTCCTCAACGCGCCGATTCCGCAGACAAACATTTTTGTCCGCCATCAGGAGTACGACGAATGCACGACAAACATTCTTCCGAGCCAGGAAGATGTTGATTCGTGGGCCGCGAAATTCAGAATGATTTCCGGGCGCCCTTTGGACGAGGCGAATCCGATTCTTGACACGCAGCTTGAAATCGGAACAATGAGGGCGAGAATCGCGATAATACAAAAGCCGCTTTCTCCCGACGGGCTTTCTTACGCGCTAAGAAGGCACAGGGAGAATCCCTGGACATTGCCGCTGTTTGTAAAAAACAAAATGATAAATCCGATGGCTGCCGGATTGCTGAGTTTTTTAATAGACGGCTCGAGAACGCTTCTCGTCGCCGGAACAAGAAGCTCCGGAAAAACGTCGCTGCTCGGAAGCTTGATGCTTGAAATAATTCCGAAATACAGAATAATCGTCATCGAGGACTCTTTGGAATTGCCGACCGATGCGCTGAGAAAAATGAATTACGACATTGTGAGGATGAAGGTGCGCTCGGCATTGTTGAGGACGACGAACGAGGTTTCCGCCGACGACGGAATAAGAACGAGTTTGCGACTTGGAGACAGCTGTTTGATAATCGGAGAGGTAAGAAGCGTGGAAGCCAAGGCGTTGTACGAGGCGATGCGCGTCGGCGCGCTGGCAAATGTCGTCGCAGGAACAATCCACGGCGCGTCGCCATACGGGGTTTTTGACAGAGTTGTAAATGATTTGGAAGTTCCAGCGACAAGCTTCAAGGCGACCGATTTGATTGCGGTTGCGAATCCGATAAAGTCGCCGGACGGTTTGCATTCATGGAAGCGGCTCGTTCAACTTTCAGAAGTGAGAAAACATTGGAAAAAAGATCCCATGGAAGAAAGAGGGTTTGTTGATTTGATGACTTACGATGTTCAAAAAGACGCATTGGTTCCGAGCGACGATTTAATCAACGGCGATTCCGAAATAATAAAAGACGTCGCATCGAATGTAAAGGGATGGGCGGGAAATTGGGACGCGGTTTACGACAATATTTTATTGAGAGCGAAAGTTAAGGAGGAAATTGTAAAGGTGTCGGAAAAAACCGGAAATAAAAATTTGCTTGAAGCAAATTTCAATGTTCTTTCAAACGACGCATTTCACAAGATTTCCGACAACGTAAGACAGGAAATCGGATTGCCTCTCGGAGAAAGGGTTTTTCCTGAATGGCAGAAGTGGCTGAATGAGGAGATAAAGGCGAGAAGAATATGATCTTGCCAACTCGCCCGCCCAACAAACCAATTTTAACTTGCAATTCAACTATTTAATTTTATAATAGAGTTTTGCACATTAATCTTTTGCAAATTTACATCAACTAAAAAATTCCCATCACAAATTCCCCTAACTCGCAACCCCGCTTGTTGTGAGTTTTGCAATTTTGTCTCGCGAAATTGCTCACCGCCCGCCAGAGGAAACAAAAAATAAAAACAAATGTTAATTCCCAAACTTTTAATATATCATAAATTATTGCCGGTTCCAGCATATCAATTCCGCGTTAATAGATAATTACTTATATTAATATTTATAGTTGGGATTTTTACATTAACATTTTTCATTAAAATAAATTTATAAAATATGCTTTCTTATTTTGCATATGACCCATTACACAGATGAAAATTTTAGAGACGTGTACAAATCCGGAAGATTCAGATTCAAAACAAGGCGCGCCCCAAGAATTCCAGATTACATGAGGGGAACCTCGTTGAAAGGATTAACAACAATTTATCCCGCGCCGGTTCCGGAGCAGATTTCAAAAAGAAAAAGATTAACTGAATATTATAAAAATTCAAAATTATCCAGACAAAAACATTCTGCGCGACTTGAAAGAATTCTCGGAACAATTGTTTCCGCAGAGGCGCTGGTTTTTAGTTTGTTCTTGCTGTCCGGAAATTTCACGGGAATGGCGATAAGCAACTTGACAAGAAGCGACGCGAATATTTCAGGCGCCGCGCTTTTTGTCATCGGCGTTGTCGGTATTTTAATCATCCTGAAAAGGAAATAATCTAATTTTTTCCGAGTTTATGGGAAATGCTAAATTTATCTTTGTAAATTCATCCTGCCCACCCGCCCCAGAAAACAATGTTAACCTATAACCCTTTCTATTAATTTATTATTGAATTTTACATTAAACTTTTTTAAGCAATTTTGCATTCATTTTAAAAAATTTGTCCCCCCCAAACCAAGGTTTAATTGTAAAACCCGGTGCGATTATTTAGGTGTTGATAAATTATGGTTTATGCTAATCTTTTTCCCGTTGAAGAAGAAAGTTTATTAAGATATTTTGTTTTTCTTAAGATATAAAAAGAGGCGACATGATTCCCGACAATTCAAACGTTGACGACATTATGAAGAAATACGGAAGCGCGATTGAAAGCAAAATCCGCGTTTCCGACAATACTGAGAATTACAGCGGCGAATACAGAAGATTCAAAGAAGAAATGGCTCCGCAAATTTCCGGATATGAAAAACTTTGCAGGAGTTTGGGAAACATCGTCAAGGTCAATGTCGCGAAAAAAGACGAAGACAGGATAAGGGCTTTTTTGGAAATCGCGCATCTTGACATAGAGCCGTGGCAGTCGCTGAGCTTGAGCGTGACGCTTTTTATCGGAACATTTCTCCTCGGATTGCTGATTTCTCTCGCGTCATTTTTGATAACGGGAAGTTTCGACTCTTTTTTCTTTTTTTTGATAATCACATTCACATTTGCCGCATTGTTTCTTTTTTATTTTTTCAACAGTTATCCGGAGCGATTGGCAAACAAATGGCGCCTCAAAGCGAGCAGCCAAATGGTTCCGGCAATTCTTTACATCGTTGTTTACATGAGACATACTCCGAATCTTGAAAAGGCGATTGCGTTTGCGTCCGAACATTTGCAATATCCTTTGGCCTTGGATTTCAAAAAGATTTTTTACAATGTTCAGGTCGGGAAATTCTCGACGATAAAAGAAAGTTTGGACAATTACCTTGAAAGATGGAGAAAAGACAACATAGAATTCATAGAATCGTTTCATCTTATCGAGAGCAGTTTGTTTGAAGGAGACGAGACAAGAAGAATCGCGCTTCTCGAGAAATCCCTTCAGGTTATACTCGACGGCGTTTATGACAAAATGCTGAGATTCACGCACGATGTGAGAAGCCCTTTGACAAACATTTACATGCTTGGAGTTGTTCTTCCGACGCTGGGCTTGGCGCTATTGCCTTTGGCTTCGGCAATGGTCGGCGATTATTTGAAATGGTATCACATAATAATTCTTTTTGATTTTATGATTCCGTTTTTTGTTTTTTATCTTACAGACAAAATTCTTTATCTCCGTCCCGGGGGACACGGGCAGTCCGAGTTGATAGAAAGAAATCCCCTTTACCCGCAGTACAAAAGCAACGACGTGTTTTTTATTTCATTTTTAGTCGCGCTTCCGTTTTTTATTTTTGGGATAATCCCTCTGCTTTTCATGCACACAACGCTTCCGCAAATTCTCGGGCTTGGCGGAGACGTGACTTTTTCGCAGTTCGGGTTGAGTTTGTTCGGCGAAGAGGGATTTTTTGGGATTGTTGACACGTCCGCGGGAAAAGCGGGGCCTTTTGGCGTCGGCTCCCTGATTTTGAGCATGTTCATTCCCCTTGGAATTGCGCTGTTTTTTTCAATTGCATACCAGAAAAAAACAAAAGGCATGATTATTGAAAGAGAGAAAACAAAACAGCTTGAAAGGGAATTCAACAATTCGCTTTTTCAGCTCGGGAACAGGATAGGGAACGGGGCGCCGCCTGAAATCGCCTTCGGTTTGGTTGCGGAATCCTCAAAAGGATTGAAGACAGAGGATTTTTTCAGAAAAGTCAATTATAATATCGCACAGGGGGGAATGAGCGTCGAGCGCGCGGTTTTTGATTCAAGAAGAGGAGTGATTAATTATTATCCTTCCGACTTGATTGCGACGAGCATGAAGGTTCTTATTGAAGCGTCGAAAAAGGGGCTGAGAATTGCGGCGTTGAGTTTGGTGAGCATTTCAGAATACGTGAAAAACATTGACAAAATTTCCGAGCGCCTTCGGGATATGCTTGCGGAAATAATTTCGGACATGAAAAGCAACATGACCTTCCTCGCTCCGCTGCTTTCGGGAATCGTCATCGGACTTTCGGCGATGATAACTTCGATATTGAGCAAGCTGAATCTTTCGAGTTTGACTCAAGGCGGAGCCGCGGGAGTCGGAAATTTCTCGCAGCTTCTTTCAATTTTCGATTTGACAAAAATGATTCCGCCTTATTACTTGCAAATCGCGATAGGGATTTACATAATTGAAATAACTTTCATCCTCACAAAAGCGCTTGTAACAATCGACTCCGGCGAGGATAAATTGCAGGAAACAAGCCAAACCGCGAAAAATCTCACGAGGGGAATCACGCTTTATTTCCTCACCGCGCTTTTGTCGACGCTTGCATTGTTTGCGCTGTCGTCTATTGTTTTGGGAAATTTCGGATAAATTTATTAAGGACATTTCTTTTGATAAAAATAAGTTAAAATGAAAAAGAGTTTTGCATTATCTTTTATCTTCTTATTATTCGCATCTGTCTTTTTCATTTCTTTTGTTTCCGCGGATTTTTTCGGAAGTTGGTTTGATGAAAATTCCGGAGTGCCGATAACAGGGCAGGTCACGGGAAACGTCGTGGCTTCGGCGTGCATTGATTCTGATAGTGGTAAGAATTATTTCACAAAAGGAACAACGTCGGGAATTGACGCGAAAACCAATGTTCAAACAAGCCAGACAGACAGATGTTCTAACAGAAGGACGCTGATTGAATATTTCTGCAACAACGACGGCAAAGTCGCGAGCGTTTTTAACAACTGCGCTTCGGGATGCGGGAGTGGAATTTGCAAAGGAACCGCGCCGGCGACTCCAAGCACGGCAACTACAACTGCACCGACGACGACAAACTCGGCAAGCGCGACGACGACAACAACGCCGTCTACGACGGCGCGGTCAGCGGGGACGAGAAGCGCGACAGCTCCAATACAGCCGCGAATCACTTCTTCTTTTCAAGGGTATCTTGTTGAATTGAAGGAACAGCCGTTGGCTTTGAAAAAAGCAAATCTTGACAAGGAGGCAAAAGCAAATGTTGCAAGCGGCATCACCGCTCCGACGGGAATTTCAAGATATTTAACTACTGCTCCGACGCTGCCTGAAAATGTCAATGCAAAACTTCAGGAACAGAAAACAAGAGTCCAAAATGAACACTCGAATTTCAAGAGAATAGCGGCTACGAGAATTTCATCTACGGCGAGAGCGGGAACGGCAAATTCCTTTTTGAGTTTGATTACTGGAAAAGCAACTTCAAATGCTGACTTGGAAATTACATCCGAATATACAAAAGCGTTCAACGGATTTGCGATGAATATTACGACGGAGCAGGCGAATCAATTGAAAACATTGAGCGAAGTAAAAGCAGTTTACCCAAATTTTGTTATTTACGGAGATTTAGTGGATTCTGTTCCATTTATAGATGCAAATAGTGTTTGGTCATTAGATAAAAACGGAAATAACTGCGTAACTTCAGGAAAAGATTGTCTGACTGGAAAAGGAATCACAATTGGAATTATTGACTCTGGCGTTGATTACACTCATCCTGACTTGGGAAATTGTCCTGTAACTGGAAACATCAACGACGGAAGTTGTTCCAAAGTCATTGGAGGTTACGATTTCGTGAACAACGATAACGATCCTATGGATGATTACGGACATGGGACTCCTGTCGCCGCAACTGCCGCGGGAAATGGGATTTTAAAAGGTGTTGCGCCCGACTCAAAAATTGTGGGGTATAAAGTTCTGAATCAGAATGGGGGAGGTTATTGGAATAATGTAATTTCTGGAATTGAAAGAAGTGTTGACCCAAATCAAGACGGGGATTTTTCAGACCATCTTGATGTGATTAGTTTGTCTCTTGGCGGTCCTGGAAACCCGGACGATGCTCTGAGCAGGGTAATTGATAATGCGGTTGATGCCGGCGTTGTTGCGGTTATTTCTGCAGGAAATTTAGGTCCAGATTCAGGAATAGTTCATTCTCCTGGAACCGCGAGAAGAGCGATAACCGTCGGCGCTATTTTTATAAAAGATTATCCTCTAACTACGTTTGCATGGCCTAGCTCTACAGATACAAGACCAAAAAAAGACCAAATAGTTTCTTTTTCCTCAAGAGGTCCTGTTTCTTGGACAGATGATGAAGGAAATGCTTTTTCTATAAATAAACCAGATGTTGTTGCTCCTGGAATTGATATCTGCAGCGCAAGAGTAAGATCTATTAACTTTTTTGACGGTTTTTGTTACAATTCAAAATATGATCCAAAGTATCATGATCTATTTGAGGGAACATCTGCAGCAACACCCCATGTTTCAGGAGTAGTTGCATTATTATTGCAAAAAAATCCTGATTTGACCCCTGAAGAAATAAAAATTATTTTGAAAAATACTGCCGTTGATTTGAAAGATTCTAATGGAAATAGTTATGACATCAATACTCAAGGAGCAGGAAGAATTAATATTTTGAATGCAATTATCGGCGGCGACAAACAAAAAACCTGCTCTCAAACGCGGACTTTGACGAGGCAGACAAATCTCAATTTATGCACAACCGAAGAAACAAAAACAAATGCAAAATCCTACAGCGGCGAGTGCAACAAATATGTTAATACACCCTATGTTAGCGGCCGGAAAATAAAATGGAAGCAAACGTGCTATTCAAAAAAGACATATTATGATTACAATTGCGTGAAAACAATTCAAACACAATGCTCTGGAAATCCGTGTCCGAGGGGAACAACTGAAAGATCTTCTTTGTTTTGCATAAAATGCGAAAATATAAATCAATGTATTTCTGGCTCGTCAGGATTATATTGCAATGATAAAAATGCGGCAGTATCTGTTTCTTCAATCCAAGAAATCTGCGGAGACAATAAAGATAATAATTGCAACGGACAGGTTGACGAAAATTGTAAAACCTCTTCTTGCGGAGACGGATTCTGTGACCTCGAAGAAATACCGAAAACCTGTACAGACGGCGAGGGTCAGGATTATCTATGTTATAGGCCAAAAGAAGATTGCGGAATTTGCGCGTTGGACTGTGGAGAATGCCCTGGTGACGACGGCGGAGGAGAAGAATAGTTCTTTTGAATGTTGAAAGATAATTTTATTAACTTGTTTTCTTTTTTTCTTTCATGTACAATAAAAGACAAAAAAGTGAATTTTTTATCAGCAATTTTTTTTCAAAAAATCGCAGAGGAATCGCCTCGGAATTTCTTCCGTGGCTTATCATTGCAATCGCGGTTCTCGCGATTGTTTTGATTTCTATTTTTTTGCTGAAAGGAAAGGGAATTTCTCTGATAGAACAAATAAAAAATCTTTTTAGTTTTGGCAAATAAGATGAAGATGGTTGAAAAATTCATAATGGAACATAACGGGGAATACAGAAAAAAACAACTTTGGGAATCCTTGCCGAAGAGAGTAATGCATCAGACATACTCCACAATAATTGATTACTTACTTATTTCCGGGAAAATCTCTGTTGATTCCGAAGGAAAGATAGGATGGATTTTTTACCCGAAGAAGCGGAAAAACGGCTCAAAAAAGCGCATCTAACTTGGAAAAAATAAAAAATGGAACTAACAATTGAAAGCGTGATAAAAATCATCATTGGAATCGCGGTTGTTGCGGTTGTAATCGGCGGACTGTTTTTGTTCGGCTCAAGCATCAGCGATTTTTTCAAAAATCTTCCAACCGGAAAAATTTATTCGTCTTTGCTAAAATGATTCATCAAAAAAACGGCTTTCTTCTTGCGGAAGAAACACTGAAAATGGTGCTCGCGGTGATAGCGATAACTTTCCTTATTTATTTCCTCGTTTCGTTTTATTTCGGGCGCGCGAATGCAATTGAATTTGAAAAGGCGAAAAGGACGCTTGTCGATTCGGGGGAAAGCATAAAAAAGACAATAGAAAATTTGAAAGAAAAAGAAACGCGGGAGATTGTTCTCGACAGCCCGGATAAATGGCTTTTGCTTTCCTTTACTTCGGAATTGAAGCCGAAGTCATGCACAAAAAACTGCGTTTGCATTTGCGACGAGGCGATAATAAGAAAACAGGCGGAGGTCTGCGACAAGCCGAACGAAGGAATTTGCACTGTTGTCGAAAATTTAAAACAGGGGGATGCAAGCATTCAAATCAAGACATCATTGACAAAAATTTCCATTTCAAGAATAAACAACGAGATAATAATGCAGAAAAAATAAAATGACAAGAAGTCAGCATAAAAATTCGGGGGAATTCAACGTCAATTTTTTTAATAAAAATTGCCGAGAGGAATTTTCACAATCGCCGACCGTGAAACCGGCTCAAATAAAATTTCAGCAAAGAGCCGGCGTACAAAGAAGAACTTTGCACAAGGAGAAATTTTATAATGAATCTTGACGAACTTATAAAATATCTTTTGTGGATTGCCTTTTTTGCGTTCGCGCTTTCAGGAATATATATAATGCTGAGAAGAATAGGCATTTTGCAGGGATAAAATGAAAAAAGGGAAAAGCAAATCCGGAGAAATTACGACGCAACAAATCGTGATATTGATAATATTGATAGTCAGCTTTGTCGTAATACTTTTTCTTCTCTTCCGCCTGAATTTGGGGAAACAAACAGGCGTTGATTTGTGCAGAAACTCGGTTATATTAAAAGGGAATTCTGTGCTCCCAAAAGACACGATAAAACTGGATTGCTACAGAAGTTACAAGTGCCTGACTTTTGACGGAAGCTGCGAAGGGCTTAACAATCCTGAAATTGCAAAAGTGAAAACAGCGAACGAGGTTTACAAAAACCTTGCCGACGAGATGGCGCAATGCTGGAGCATGTTCGGAGAGGGAAAAGTGAATTATGCGGGAGACGATTTGACGAAAAATAACTATTGCTCGATTTGCTCGCAAATTATTTTTGATGACAGTTTGAACAAAATAAATGAATTCTCAAGCGGAAAAATAAGCAAGGATTTCTTGTATGATTATCTCTCAAAGACAAAAATCAACAGCGGCAAAACAACTTATGCGCAATATCTTTTTGGAACAAACGACCTTGAAAAATTAAAAAGCGAATCGCAAAAAAACGGCGTCGGAACTTTCGGGACGATTCAAACAGGGAATCAATTTTTCGTCGTCATGGGAATAACAAGCGGAGTGAGTCCGTGGGAATGGGCGGGAATCGGCGGAGTTGGCGGAAGCGCAATAGCCGGAACAGGAATTGCGATTACAGCAGTTGCATTAACAACGCCTCCAGGGTGGATTGCGGGAGCTGTTCTCGTCGGAGCTGGAGCGCTCGGAGCGACTGGCGGAGCGATTTTCAGCGACAACGCGGCAGAATTATTGAAGCCGGAAATTCTCGCGATAACAGTCAACGGAAACGGAATAAGCAACAAGTTCATGGCGCCGACGGTCGTTGAGGCGAATTCGGAAAAATTCAAGGCGCTGAATTGCAAGGAAATTTTGACGTATAGTTAGATAATTTTATTCGTCTATTTTATAATACTCTTCTCCTTCATATCTTCCATACTCTTCCCCAAGAAGGAATCTTCCAATTTTTCTATCTACTTTTATTATTGATTCTAAGAGATGTTCATCGGTAAAATCCTTTATGCTCTCTCCGATTGAGTCGGTTAAATATCCTAATTCTCTTCCAGGTCTTGTCCAAGTTTTGTAAAACTTATAACCCTGTGAGGATTCATCAGTAAGCTTAACTAAATCTGCTTTATGCGGAATTATTGGATCGTCCAGAATTATCCTATATTCTTTTCCCTCTATTTGTTCTTTAGTGTATCCTTTTTCTAATAATGTGCATGTGGATAAAATTGCAGCCACATTTAACATATAAGAGATTACTATCCCTGCTGCTATCGGCCATCCTATTAAATCCTCCAAAAAACTTGTTTTTCTTTTAGATTTCATAATTCCCCCTTACAACAGGTATTTTTAAAAATAGGTGTCCCCTTAAGGGGCTACCATGGATGAGAATATTTTAAGGGAAATCGGCTTAACCGAAAACGAATCAAAAGTTTATCTCGCGCTTTTGAAATTAAAAAAAGGAACAAAGACAAGCATTGTGCGGGAGGCAAAGGTTTTGTCCTCAAAGGTTTACGAGATATTGGACCGGCTTATCCAGAAAGGACTTGTTGCTTATTTCATTGAAAACGGCGTGAAAAATTTTGTCCCGGTTCCTCCGAACAGCATTGAATTGATTTTTGAGGAAAAAATGAAAAATTTGGAAAAACGAAAATTAGTTCTAAGAGATTATGTGGAAAAACATCTGGCAAAATCCGCAGATTTTTCAACAGACGCCCAACTCTTCAAAGGATGGAACGGGCTTCAGCAGGTCTTGATGATAATTTGCGATGATTTGAAATCCAAGGAAACCTATTACGTTTTGGGGCTTAATGCAACTGAAGATATTGAACAGGGATTTTTGTACATTCCGAAAGTCGCGAAGAAATTTGACGAGAAAAAAATAATCAGAAAGATTATTCTAAACCCGTCCGGCAAAGAGACAATGTTAAAGTATCTTAAAGAATACGGAAACAAAAAACTTTGGAATGCGAGATATTTCCCTTCGATAGGCCCGCTTGAAATAGGAATGAGCAACAATTATGTCGTGTTAAATCTTCTTGAAAAAGAGCCGATTGCAATCCTGATAAAAAATAAAAGAATCAGGGACTCTTTTCTCCATTATTTCAACACAATATGGAAACTTGGCAAAAAGTTGAATCTTCGTTAATTTTATTAACTTGTTTGGATAATTTTATTTATGATCGGAAAGAGGGGAAACCTGCTCGCGGAAAACATAATTTTCATCGTCCTGAATCTTGTTTTTTTGACGATATTGATTGTTTTTGTGGTTTCAAAATCGCAAAGTCCCGCAATGATGGAGGAGGAAATGGCCAAGCAAATCGCGCTTTTGATTGATTCGGCAAAGCCCGTAACCACAATAAAAATAAATGTCGAGGACGCGCTTTCAAAGGCGGAAAACAACAATTACAACCAGGATATAATCTTCAGACAAAAAAATATTGTGACAGTTAAACTTCGGGACAAAGGAGGATATTCGTATTCTTTTTTCAATGACGCGGACGTTTCTATTTTTCCCGACACCTCTGAAAGCGAAATTAAAAATTATGTCATCACAATAAATAATTACAATTAAAATGAAAATTTTAAGAAATAAAACCGGGGCTGACAAAATTCTGTCTGTTTATTGGTTTGCAATGCTTTTCGTAATCGCGTCCGGAATTTTTGCAATCGTGTATGTTTTTTATCTTCATCCTTTTGATGTCAGGGAGATAGAAACGGCGGTTTTAACAGGCAGGATTGCGGAATGCGTTTCAACCCAAGGAATTTTTGACGATAATTTTCTTTCCGACGATTCCGGGAAAAATTTTATATCAAAAGAATGTCATTTGAATTTCAACTCGGAGTTTGACAAAATCCAATATTATGTCGAAATTGAGATTTATGATTTTAAGGCATTCGAAAGTTCTTCAAATCCTATGAAAAAAATTTCAGACGGAAACGAAAATTTGAAAGCGGATTGCGAATTGCAAAAAACGAAAAATAACAATTTGAAACTTCAGTCAAAATGCTCAGAGAAGTCAATTTATTCCATTGACAAAAAAAATGTTCCGTATATAATTAAAATCCTTTCTGTCGTGAGAAAGACGGAGAAAAATGCTGTATAAAAACAAAAACGCGCAGGCGTCAGAAGCTATTGTCTGGCTTGTTGCGACGCTGATAATAATCGCGGTTCTTGTCGTTTCGGTTTATACTGCGTCGGCAATTTCAAAATCAACGAAGACCGTAAGTTCGCTTGACTTTTCCTCCTCGATGAAATCGGACATCGTTGCAAAAGAATCGCTTTTTGCATTTCTTCTCACAAAAAATGCGGACGGAAAAAACTTCTATTCTGAAATTGAGTCCAGCGGGGGAATCGCGGGCGTTGCAAAAGAATTAGGAATAAACGTTTTCAACAAAATAAATGCCGGCGCGGCGGAAATTTCCCTGAAGTTCAACAAGAATTCAAATGCCGCCGGTTTAATTCCCTCTGTTTCAAGCGCGGTTGTTGAAAAAGTAAACATTGACAAAAATTCCGCGATTGAATTGACGATAAAATACAAAACAAACGGAGCAACGATACAATGATAAAAAATCAGCACGGCGATGTTTCAATAACTATCTTGGTTTTGGGCGTTTTCATTGTTTCGGCACTCGCGCTTTTGAGCTTTTATCTTGCCGGAATAAACGGAGACGAGACGCTTAAAAGAATCGGCATTTTGAACAAAGTAAACTCACTTTCCGACGAGGTGAAATTCTATAGGGATTCGGGGATTGAAAAAGACCCGGCGGAGTTAATGGATATTTTTGAAAAAGAAATTCACGACGGGAGCGTCGCTTATTTCGGAATTGAGGGCAACGGAGAATATAAAATTTCCGGAATTGATTCAAAAAACGAGATTGAATTTCTCGGATTCAAATTCGGGGAAAAGAAGAAAATATTTTCCGTGGAATATAAGTTCAGACGATAAATTTCTTTATTCTCTCCAATACCCTTTGCTCTTGGCGGGATAAAACTATCTTGTAGAACTTAACTATCCCTCCACCAATTCCCTAACTCGCAACCCCGCTCGCTTTTAATTCAATAAATTTGTCTCGCGAAGCTGCTCGCCTACTTGCGTCCGAACTTTGCCATTGATAAAATAAAATTCGTCAAAATCAAAACACTCTCCCACCCATAAAAAAAGGTTAATCTAAAAACAATACCGATAACGTTTAAGTTGGGATTGCACGTTAATATTTTTTCAAAAATCATTGCGGAATCGTTCCGTCTGTTCAACTTTTTCATTTTTTTCTGATGCCTATGGTCTTGCCACAGGGTTTTTCATTCGCAAATAAATTAACCTCGCCAATCCGCGATGTCAAAAATCGTAAATTTACAAACACTTTTTATTTTAATCCCAAAATCAAACAGATGCTAACCGATAGCCCTATTTTAAGATAATTATGCCGACGATTAAAGTTAGATTTATCTTAATTTTTTCAATTAAGAGGTATCAGCGAGCCGTACTATCTCTCGTGAAATTGTCAACCAATAAGTTGGATAAAAATACGCTTTAACATTGCCCCCCCAAAACAAGAAACATTTTTAAACAAAATTATCCTTTAAAAAACATGAAAAATGAAAAAAGAAGAGATTCAGATTCTTCGATTTTCTCAAAATCAAAGAGAGGACAGGGGTTGAGCGTCAACGCGATAATCCTGATTGTTCTCGGACTTTTTGTTTTGGTCATACTTCTCCTCGGATTCACTGTCGGATGGAGCAACATTCTCCCGTTTATCTCAACAAACAACGTTGATAAAATTGCGACCGCTTGCGAACTTGCGTGCTCAACAGGCAGCCAGTTTGATTTCTGCAATCTCGGAAGAAACATTAATACGGACGACAGAAAATTCAAAGAAACGACCTGCAATTATGTTTCCCAAAATCAGGCAAAGTACGGAATAGAAACCTGCCAGACAATCGCTTGTCAGAATGTGGCGTTTGTAACCGCGGCGAACAAAAACGTCTTGCCGAATTTGTGCTCAGGAAATCAAGGAAAGACGATTCAGGCGTTGATTGGCGACACTTTGGAATCATACGATTGCCCCGCATAAAACCTCCGACAATGAAACCGGCTCAATTAAAATTTTCTGGAAAAAAATTTTAAAATGGACTACGCTTTTTCCGAGAAACGAAATAAAAAAAAGGACAAGAAGAGAAACAGGAAGAAATTTCCCTACAGGCAAGGCGGAAAAAGAAGAACAGGGGAAAAATAAATTTATTTTTTTAATCCCGCCACTCAGCAACCTCGTTTATTTTATTCCCGCCGCCATCACTCCGACTGCCATCCATGAAACCCGCGAAGATAATTCCCAAGTAAAATCTTCTCGTGAAGTTGCTCCGTCCGCCCGGTAAAATCTATTTTTAACTAACAACACGCCCGTTGATATTTATGGGGGGTTTTATATCAATCTTTTCTGACGGCTTCAATGAAGTTGCCCGCCGCGATAAGAAAACAAATTTATAAAATACCGTTCACTGATTTTTTAATGATTGAAATAATTTTCCTTATTATTCTTGCGGCCGTTTTCATGGCGCTTGCAGTTGTGAACGACGTAAAAGAGAGAATCGTTCCGAACTGGCTGAATTTTTCGCTGATAATTTTCGCGCTGGGATTCAGATTTTTTTATTCGTTGTTCAACGAAAATTTCCCGTTTTTTTATCACGGTTTAGCGGGATTTGGAATATTTTTTATTTTGGGAAACGCGTTTTATTACGGCAGGATTTTCGCGGGCGGCGACGCGAAACTGATGATCGCGCTCGGGGCGGTTCTTCCGTTTTCAACAATCCCGACTATGAACTTCAAAATTTTCGCGGTTTTCTTTTTTCTTTTTCTGATTTCCGGGGCGGTTTACGG
Organism: Candidatus Pacearchaeota archaeon; assembly: GCA_016204145.1. Taxonomy (GTDB): domain Archaea; phylum Nanobdellota; class Nanobdellia; order Pacearchaeales; family GW2011-AR1; genus JACQLK01. Next base: position 19,327 of record JACQLK010000014.1, read on the forward strand.
ATTTATTTGGAGCATATTTCTGCCGATGAAAAATTTCAAGGAATTCCGAAAGGAATTGTCGGCGCAGTTTGAAAAAAACAAGAAAAAATTTTATCCCGCCCTTATTTTTGGAATTTTGCTTTTGGCGGCCGGAATTTTGACAAATCCAATTATTCTTTATTTTGGATTAATCGTTTTAATTATGCCGTACCTGTATTTTTACGCAAAGGCGGTTGACGAGAATTGCCTGGTAAGAAATGTAAAAACAAAAAATTTGACAGGTGGCGACTGGCTCTACAAGGATGTTAAAATTGGAAACAGGACGATAAAAGCGAGATGGGACGGCTTGAGCGAAAGCGAAATAAAAATTTTGAGAAAAAAATTCAAGAGCGTGAAAATCAGGCAGGGAATTCCGTTCACGCCGGTCTTTTTGATGAGTTTTTTAATTTTGGTTTGGCTTTATTTTTCAAACTCTTTTATTTTTGAGATGATTTAAGGAATCCTCTTAGGCATCCAAACACTTTCTTTTATCACTTTTACTTTTTGCTCTTTTTTGAAAATTTTTTTCTTTTCCCCGGAAAGAATCTTTTGAATTTCCTCAAGCTCTTCTTTTTTCGCGGGCGTTTTTTCTTTTTTCATTTTTTCGGTTTCATAAATCGGAAGCAATGAAATGACTTCGTGCCCGAAAAGATTTTGGTTCATGGCGGAAACGCTTTTTGCGGAGAATTTTGATTTTATTTTTTTTGAAACCGACCCGGCGAGTTTCAGCGCATCCTTCGGGATTTTTTCTTTTGACGATACGTGTTCTTTTGGAATTATCAAAGAATGGGCTTTTGAAAGCGGATTTATATCAAGCACCGCGACGGCCTTTTCATTTTCATCGATTTTAAACGACTCGGATTCTCCCGAGACAATCGAGCAAAAAACGCATTTTCCAGAATCAGACGCCATCCGGTTGTTTTCCCTCATAAATTTCTCAACTTCATCGGGAGACATTGATTCGATTTTTTCCATCGCAGCTTCTTTTTTGTCTTCCGGAAAATTGCTCACGACTTGTTCTATTATCTGTTTTTTTATGGCTTCGGATTCTTGTTCTGAAATCATGAAAAATGAAAAAATCAGGGGTTTTTATAGTTAGTTATTATTAAACCAGCAACCCTGCAAAAATTTATTTGATAAATTTGTCCCGCCCACC
>JACQLK010000017.1 GCA_016204145.1 Candidatus Pacearchaeota archaeon
CTCCTCCAATCCCCCGCCGCCCGCCCGAAGAAATATAGGTTAATCCTTAACCAAATTTAATATCAGTGAATTTTGCAATTAACTTTTTTATCAGTGGAACATCGTGAAGAATTTCGATGCGGAGCCAATTAATATGCGAACGCGTAGCGCGAGCGCAATCAAGAACACAAGAATTTTTAATCTTAATTTCTTTTTCTCAGTCATGCAAAAAATTTCCGCCGGACTTTTGATGTACAGAATAAAAAATAACGAGTTTGAAGTTTTTTTGGTTCATCCGGGCGGGCCGTTTTGGAAAGACAAGGATGAAGGAGTTTGGAGCATTCCGAAAGGCGAAGTCGAGGAAGGCGAGGATTTTTTTGGATGCGCGAAGAGGGAATTTGAGGAAGAGACAGGAATAAAAGTGAAAGCGGAGAAATTTATTGAACTCGGAAGCATAAAACAAAAGTCAGGAAAGATTGTTCACGCTTGGGCATTTGAGGGTGATTGGCTCGGATTGCTGAGACAAAATATGATTGAAATAGAATTTCCTTACAAGTCGGGAAAAACAATAAAAATTCCCGAGGTTGACAAGGCGGGATTTTTCAACGAGGAAAATGCAAAGAAAAAAATGAGCCCGGCGCAGTTTGAATTTGCGGAGAGGTTGAAGGAGAAATTGAAAATATAATTACTGCGCCGCAGGCGCCTCTAATTTTTTTTCCACTTCCTTCGGCTTGTTTTGCTCAGGGAAAATCTCTGAAAGTTTTTTGTTTCCCTCTTTCAGAACCTTTAGATTTATCTGCATTATTTCCGGAGAAATTATTTTCCCTCTTGCTTTTCTTCTCATTCTCAAACCGCGGGGCTTGAAGTTCGAGCGTTTCTTTTTTCCCTCTCTTCTTGATTTTTTCTTGAGCCCGACGCCGTATCCTATCAATATGCCCTTTAATCCGATTCCTTCAACTTCTTCCGAAACGGGAAATCCCGACTTGTCGCTCGCGCCCATTATTTGAAATTCGTATCCGTTCAATTCGGGAGAAACATCAACTCCGGAAATTTTGTCGTTCAGTTCTTTTCCGACGAGCGCCCCGGATTCCGAATCAATGTGAAAACTTTTTCCTTTTTCCGAAATGTTTATTTTGAACATGAATAGAGAATCAAAAGGCGGTTTTTAAAGATTACTGGAAGAAAGATTTGAATATTCTTTTATTTTCCTAACAGAAATATATTTAATAGAGAATTTATTTAATTTATTATGAATAAAACTTTTTTAAGCAGAATAAATAGCGTTCTTGTTTTTGCTTGCTCTATCATCCTTATGGCATACGGATTTTATTTCCTTTCTACCGCCGGGTTTTTTCTGGATTCCGCAGCAGATTATGGGGTAAATTGGAGTTCAATTGTGGCGGCTCTTATGGGAATCGCAGGAATTTTTCTAAGTTTTTTTGTTTGGAAGGAAAGGAGGAGGTCTTTTATACTATCTGCTATTTTCGCTTTTCCTATTTTAATTTATGCGGGATTTATCGGTTTTTTTATGATTCTTTTTGCAGGGTTTAGCCCCGGTCCTTTACTCCTTTTTCCATTTGTATCTGTGGCTCTAGCAATATTAGTTGCAGCATATGTTTTCATAACCTCAATTATTTTGTTCTTTAAGAAAGAGGATAAGAAAATCTAATTCCCCCAATCCGACTTTTTCCTTTTCTTTATGTCGGAAATTTCCTGCAATGCGGAAATTTCCGACGAGGAAAGCAAGTCCTTGTTTTTCCTAAAATTTTTGAACTGCGATTCAGATATCTCGGAGTAGAGGAATTTTTTCTCTTTCAAGCCGCGTTCGAAATTCAAGCCGGGAACCGAAATCGCGACTTCCATTCCCTCTTCCGCCGAGGAAACCGGCTTGTTTTCCGACTGCATATTTTTTATTCTTCCGACTTTTTCCCCCGATTCGTCAATCAAACTTATATTTTGAATTATTTTTCCCGCCTCGATCTTTACGCCGAAAATCGCGGGCTTTGTGTTTCTGAAAACATACTGCGGCAGAATTTTCAATTTGCACAAGGAATTCAAAGACATCATGCGATTCTTTTCAATTTCCTTTTTCTTTTCTTCCCTGAATTTTTGGAGATTTTCAATAAGCTTGTAAATCACTTCTTCAGTCAGGATTTTTATCGATTTGTCGCTGCCGAGAATTTCCTTCGCTTCCGCGTCAATTGGAACGTTGAAACCGGCAATCACCGCGTCGACTTCGTTTATTTTTTTGTTCGCTTTTGCGGAAATTATGTCTGTCTTGCTTATGTCTCCGATTGTTGCTTTCACGACGGGAATGCCGCTTTCCTTCAATAAAATCAAAAGCGCTTCCAGCCCTCCGAACGAGTCGGCTTTTGCGATAATTCCCTGCTTGCTCAGCATTGAGTCAAATGTTTCGGAGATTTCCTGTTTGAACTCGTTTGCGATTTGTTCTTTATCGCCCGAATATGAAACAAAAGGCATGCCAGACAGAACATCAACTTTGTCTGAGAATTGTATTTTCAATCCCGTGGAGGCAACGGCTTTTTCCTTAGGTTTGAATTTGAACGACAGCGGCTCTATCTCTTCCAAAACCCGGATTTTTGTTATCGTCGGTTCTCCAAAGCCGGCGATTGCAATCTCATCGTTTTTTTCCAATTCTCCGTCGTAAAGAATCGCTTCCGCGTAGCTTATCGACTTGTCTTTTTTTATTTCCAAGATAACTCCCTTTGCGCTTTTTGAAATTGAAAGTCCTCCCGCAAGATATTTCTGGCTCAATCCGCACAGCATCATAAGAAGTTCCGGGATACCTTCTTTTGTTTTGGCTGAAATCGGAACAAGCGCGATTTTTTTCGCGAAATCGGGAATGTTGAAAAACAAATCGGAATCAAATCCGAATGAATTCAAAGAACCAATGAGGGTCATGTATTTCTCGTCGAATTCCTGTTTTGTATTTTTTGGCTGAAGTTCAATGTTTTTCTGCATTTCGTCGCCGAGTTTTTTCCATCCGGAAATTCGGTCGATTTTGTTCAGCGCAATAACAAACGGAACTTTGTTTATTTTAAGAATTTGAATCGTCTCGGCGGTCTGCGGTTTTATTCCTTCGTTGATGTCAATCACAAGAATTGCCAAGTCCGCCAAACTGCCGCCGCGTTTTCTTAAATTCGTGAATGCCGCGTGCCCGGGGGTATCGATGAAGAGGAATCCGGGAATGTCAATTTTTATTCCTTTCTTGTCAATAAGAGGACAGGATTTTTTCAGCTGTTCCGACGGGAAAAGAGTGAATGAAATTTTTTGCGTTATTCCTCCCGCCTCCCGCTCGTGAACAGAGCTCCCTCTAAGCGCATCCAAAAGGGATGTTTTTCCGTGGTCAACGTGTCCGCAGACCGTTACTATCGGCTGGCGAATTTTTGTTTGAGTCATGGAGAACAAAAGAAAAAGCGGGAATTAAAAGGTTTGCCTTTTTCGAAGAAAATCTTTATAATATTCCTTTCTCTATAGTTTAATGGATAAAAAAGACGGCGATGTTTTGAGAGTCCGGGTTTCAAGGAAAGTTTACCTTCCGGTTTATTTCATGATTTTTGTCCTGGTTTCAACCGCGGCATATATGAAATATTCCGGCAGGGAGATAAATCCGCTTGCATTCAACCTTATGATTATTTTTTCAATTTTTGGGATAATCGCGACGGAACTGCACCGCATCAGCAACGTTTACGAGATAAACAACAATTCGCTTGTTCATGTAAAGGGAATTTTATTCAAGACGACAAGAAGAACCGATTTGCTCGCGATAAGCGACGCCGAACTGAAACAGAATCCGTGGCAACAGCTCCTTAACTTCGGAAATGTCGATGCGATAGTTTTTTCAAGAGACAGCACGACTTACATAAAAAACATAGACAATCCCCCTGTTTTTTTGGATTTTCTTGAAGAAAAGATTAATAAAAAGAGGATTCCAACAGGGAAGAGAAGGAGAAATGAATAATGCATGCGGAATTTGAAAGAAAAGGAAACGGGAAAAGTCATCACCTGAAATTAATAATATTCCTGATATTCCTGGGAATACTCGGATTCCTCGTCGTCCCGTCAATTTATCCGGTCAAATCCATCACCGGAAAATTCATCAGCCCTTTCTCGCAGCAAAACGGCACTGTAAAATTCGCGGCAGATTTGACAATTCCGGAACTTGTTTTGAAAGGAAAATTTCAGGACCTTGAATTCAAGGGGAATTCAAATTCGTATTTTTATGTGGAAAACGAGAAATTGCGATTTCATTCAAATGCCAATTACGTGGCAATGGACGAATATAACGGCGAGATTTCTTTCAACGACAAAACAATATCAAAACTGAAAGGCAAGGTGTCAAAGGTTTCCCTTAACGGACTTCCTGTTGAATCAAAGACAATGGATTTGATGAAGGTCTCGCTTGAAGACGAGTTCAACTACGACTACTTATTGATAAGAAACGAGGTCGAAATCCCGAAATTAAATTATAATTCAACCGGAACAATAAACATAAACAACGGGGAAAATATTTTGAGGTTTCAAAACAAGGAAATAGAAATAAAAAACTTCAACGGAAACGTGAAAGTTCAGGGAAGCAAGTTAAATTTGGAAGGATATGCTTCAACGGTTGAAATCAAAAGCGGTTTTACTGTTTCTGTTTCCGGGAGCTAAAAATGGAAGAATTTGTTCTAATAAAAGAAAATGATTTCACAAAAGCAAGAACGGAAATAAGAAAAAACGCCGGAATGAAAATAATCTTTGCGAGCGACGACGACGAATTGAGCAGGAAAATTCTGGAAAAAGAAAAAATAAATATCCTTTTAATAAATCAAAGCGGAAGAAAGGATTCAATGAAGCAGAGAAATTCCGGATTCAACCACGTTCTTGCAAGAATCGCGAAAAAAAATGAAGTTGAAATAGGAATAAATCTCGACGAAATAATAAATTCGGGAAAGGCGAAAAAGTCGGACATTCTTGCGAGAGTTCGGCAAAATGCGAGGATATGCAATAAAAATAAATTGAAGATGAAATTCATTTCGTTTGAAAACAAAAGGGATGCTTATGATTTGAAGTCATTGGGATTGGTTTTGGGAATGCCGACGAAAATGATTAAGGATTTGCAGGCATAATTGTATCCGTAGAGGTGCTGAAAAGATACAATCCTTCCGTGTTTCGAGGAAAGAGCAGCCGACGCGGATGATTGGGAATTGTGAATTATTTTTATGCTTTTTTAATTCAGAAAATTTTGTCCCGTCCACCCGTCTCTGGGAATATATTAACCAAAAAAATCTATCGCGTCGTCTTATATAATTGCCAGTAATTTATACATTAATCTTTTCAAAAAATTCCCGCGAAATTGCTCTCCTCGCGCCCGCACCCGTTCGGATTTCATAAATTTGACTCGTGCAAACACTCGCCCGCCTATAAAAACAACATTTTTAACCTCACCTTCTTAATCATTAAAATGGACACTCAAAAAATCATTGAATCGTTAAGCCCGAACGAGGTGAAAATCCTTCCTTATCTTAACGAGGAAGTTAAGCAGATTTCCGTAAAATCAAACCTTGACATAACGTCTGTTTTGAGGGCATTGGAATTTTTGGAAAAGAAAAATATTGTGAAAATTTTCCATGAGAAGAAAAAAATAATCGAACTTGGAGTGAACGGAATTCATTATAAAAAAAACGGGCTTCCGGAAAGAAAACTTTTGAATTTTCTCAGGGAAAAGAGGGTTGTTCTTTTTGAGGAAGCGGTGAAGCAATCCGGACTTTCCGACGACGAATTCAAGGCGGCGCTCGGCGTTTTGAAAAGAAAGCAGATGATTGAGCTGAAAAACGGCAGAATATTCCTAAGCGTTAACAACGAACTTGTTTCAAAAAAATTTCCCGAGGAGAATTTTCTCGACTTTGTTCCTGTTGATTACGAATCGCTTTCAAAAGAACAAAAGGAAATTTTCAGCGCGCTTCAATCAAGAAAGGGGATTGTTCAAATCAAGGACGAGAAAGAGACGACCGTCGAAGTGAGTCCTTTTGGAAAGGAAATCGCGAATTCAAAAATAAAAACGTCGAATTTGATTGAACAGATAACTCCCGAGATGCTGAAAAAGGATTCTTTGTGGAAAGGAAAGAAGTTCAGGAGATACGACGTGACCTCGAAAGTTCCGGAGATTCACGGCGGGAAAAGGCATTTTGTAAATCAGGCGACGGATTACGCGAGAAAAATTTGGACCGAAATGGGTTTCAAAGAAATGTCCGGTAACCTTGTTGTGAGCTCTTTCTGGAACTTTGACGCTTTGTTCTCGGCGCAGGATCATCCTGTAAGGGAGATGCAGGACACATTTTTCATAGACGCGGAATCGGAATTGCCGGATAAAAAAATTGTGAAAGCCGTGAAGGAAGCCCATGAGGGAGGAGTTGCGGGAAGCAAAGGATGGGGATATGAATGGAGTGAGAACGAGGCGAAGAAAACGGTTTTGAGAACGCACACGACATGCCTTTCGGCGCAGACACTTGCAAGAATTAAGAAAGATGAAATGCCCGCAAAATTTTTCGCTGTTGGAAAAGTGTTCAGGAACGAGACAGTTGACTGGAAGCACGGATTTGAATTCAATCAGACGGAGGGAATTGTCGTCGACAAAAACGCAAACTTTCGCCATCTTCTTGGTTATTTAAAAGAATTTGCAAAAAAAATGGGCTATGGAAAAGTGAGATTCAGGCCGGGATATTTTCCTTTCACAGAGCCGAGCGTGGAGGGCGACGTATGGGATGAGGGCAGAAAAGAATGGGTTGAGATGATTGCCGCCGGGATTTTCAGGCCCGAAGTGACAACCCCTCTTCTTGGCGGGCCGGTTCCCGTTTTGGCATGGGGTCCCGGCTTTGACAGAATGCTGATGAAAAAATACGGAATAGTTGACATAAGGGAATTGTACAAAAACAACATAACTCAATTGAGAAAAATGAAATATTGGGTGAAGGATTGAGATGAAAAAAGCAATAATAATTCACGGGTGGGAAGGCAATCCGAATAATTGCTGGTTTCCTTGGCTGAAAAAAGAACTTATGAAAAATGACTTTGAAGTAATCATTCCGAAGATGCCGAATTCGGACGAACCGGAAATAAATTCGTGGGTTGGATTTTTGAAAGAAAAAACCGGAAAAGTTGACGGGGAGACATATTTTATCGGACACAGCATAGGTTGTCAGGCAATAATGAGATATTTGGAGACGCTGCCGGAGAAAACAAAGATAGGCGGAGTTGTTTTTGTCGCGGGATTTTTTAATTTGCCTTTTTTAAAAACGGAAGAAGAAAAAGAAATTGCGAAACCTTGGCTCAATATTAAAATAAATACCGATAAAATAAAAATGCTGACTGAGAATATTGTCGCAATATTCTCCGACAACGACCTGGATGTTCCGATGAGCGACTCAAATTTGTTTAAAGAAAGATTAAATGCAAAAATAATCGTTGAACACGACAAAGGACATTTCAGCGACGATGCGGACGTCAAGGAACTTCCCGCCGCATTAAATGAGATATTAAAAATGGGAGAATAAAATGGAAATAGAAGAACTGAAGAAATATGCTGAAGAATCTTATTGGAATAATAAACGACGCCCTAAAAAGGATATTGAATCCAAAAGAATTTTGCTGGCTAAAGGGATAAGTGAAATGTTAGAATGGGGTTTCAAGTTAACAATATGGTGGATTTATGATGAAAAAGAAGCAAAAAAACTTTTCAATTTTTTAACCGATAAAAAAAGGACTTGCAGATTAATTTTAGACCAAAACGGCGCTTATTCTATTGAACTTCCAAAAATGGACAGAGATTTTTTTAGAAAATATTCCAATGAATTTTTTTCTTCAAGCAGCTACGGATATACCTTTGAAGACGGTAAGAAGGTAATAGAGATATTTGAAGGGGGAATTGAAATAAAAAACAAATAAAAATGACAAACGTAACGTTCAGCAAAAAAATTTTTGAAAAAGACATTGGAAAAATTGACGAGAAAATGCAGGAGAGAATTGCAATGTTCGGCACAACCGTGGAAGAAATGGGCAACGAAGAAATTACGATTGACGTTTCTCCAAATCGCCCGGACTTGCTTTCGTATCACGGATTCAGGCGCTCGTTCCTCGCGTTTTTGGGAAAGAAAACCGGATTGATGAAATACAAATTGAATCCTCCCGAGAAAAATTATCAGGTTCTTGCGGATTCGTCCGTGAAAAACGTCCGCCCGTTCACGGTTTGCGCAATCGTTAAGGACTTGAAATTGGACGACGAAAAAATAAAGGAAATAATCGACGTGCAGGAGAAATTGCACGCAACTTTGGGAAGAAAGAGGAAGAAAGTCGCAATAGGAATTTATCCCCTGGAAAAAATAAAATTGCCGATTACATTCAAAGCGCTTGAGCCGGACAAGATAAAATTCATTCCGCTTGAATCGGAAAAAGAAATGTCCGGATTGGAGATTTTGCAAAAGCATCCCGCCGGAAAAGAATACGCGCATTTGCTTGCCGGAAAGGAAAAATTTCCGGTTTTCTCGGACGCCGATGGGAAAATTTTGAGCATGCCTCCGATAATAAATTCGCAGACGACGGGGAAAGTAACCGAGAAAACAAAAGATGTTTTTGTCGAATGTTCCGGATTTGACGTCAATTCATTGAAAAAAACGCTCAACATTCTCGTCACGACTCTTGCGGACATGAACGGAAAAGTTTTTCAAATGGAATTGAAATCAGGATATATAACCAGAAAGGAAATTACCCCATCTCTTGAGCCGGAAGAAATGAAAATCAGTATTGAAAATACAAACAGGACTCTCGGGCTGAATTTAAATGAAAAACAATTAAAAGAATTTCTTGAGAAGGCAGGGTATGAATACAACAAAGGAAGCGTTAAAATTCCCGCATGGAGAACAGATGTTTTGCACGAAGTTGATTTGATTGAAGATGTTGCAATTGCATACGGATACGAAAATTTCATTCCTGAAATTCCGGAAATTTCGACAATAGGTGCGGAGGATTACGGAGAGGTTTTGAAAAGAAAAATATCCGAGATTCTTTCCGGCTTGGGGATGCTCGAGGTTTCAAGCTATCACCTGACGACAAAAGACGAGCAATTTTCAAAAATGGACATTCAGGAAAAAAATTTTATCCGTCTCGACGGCTCAAAGACGGAGTACAACATCCTGAGGGAAAATTTATCTCATTATCTTCTGAAAATTTTTTCGGAAAACGTCGATTCGGAATATCCGCAGAAAATTTTTGAGATTGGGAAGGTTTTTGGAAAGAAAAATAAAATAGAGGAAAAGGAAAATTTTGCCGCGGCGATTTCCTCGGGAAATTTCACGGAAATAAAGCAAATCGCCGAGAATCTCGGAAAAATGCTTGACATTGAAATATCGATAAAAGAAAGCGACAAAAACATTCCGTTCCTGATTGAGGGAAGGGCTGCAAAATTGATTGCCGGAGAAAAGGAAATCGGAATTATCGGCGAGGTTCATCCGAAAATTTTGAAAAATTGGAAACTGAAAATGCCCGTCGCGCTTTTTGAAATTGATTTCAGCTGTCTTGCTGAGATGATAGCGAAGCGAAATTTATGACTATTACTTCCCGATTTTCAATCGTCTGCGTTTGATTTGTCACTTCTTTGACAGATACGATTTCTTTTGGAATTCCCCTGATAATCGGAGCAATCGAAACATCCTTCACGTCCAAGCCGCCCAATTCTTCCCGACCGAATGTGTATATTTTCTGCTCAAGTTCGTTCAGCTCAGCCGCCCTTTCTATCACCTTTGCACTTTCTCCGTCGGACAGTACAAACCTCACCGCGTTCAATTCTCCGCTTCCCGCCCCCCTTTTTACCGCGACGGAAACGCTTCCGTCATCGTTGACTTTTACGGAATTCACGCCGAGATTTACAAAAATTCCGTCCACGGATATTTTCTTGGAATTCTCCTGAATTATGTCTCCTATGACCACCGCGACTATTCCGATTGCCACAAGAGTTATGAGAATCAAAACCATGCTTACAATGACTGTTGAAAAACCCCCTTTATTCATTCAAATTCAACGCAAAAGGAATTTAAAAATTTACCCGAAGCGCTTTTTCCAGTCCCTGAGTTTTTTGTATCCTTGAACGGCAACTTGATTTACAGCCGCCTTGAATTCCGGCTTCTCCCTTATTTTGAAGCCCTTTTCGGATTTGTCCAGCATCTCGGAATGACTTTCAAAGTCATCAATTAAATTTCCGTAATATGTGTAAATTACCGGAGAGGTCTCGTTGTGCATTTCCCCGATTTTTGCCTCGGGAAGGATTGTCAATCCGTCTTCATTGTATGCTTGAAGATTCATAAAATTTCTCACATTGAAATATTTGAAGCCGAGATTTCTTGCGGCAAGCAGCGTCTCTTTGTTGTGCAAATGATTCGGGGGACAGTAAACTCTCGGAACAATTCCCGTCAAATCAGAGATAAGCGTTTTTCCTTCTTTAATCGATTTCAACTGTTCTTCCAAATTTTGTCCTTTCCAGTTTGAGACGCAAAGATGTTCATGAAACGGGTCGGGCGCGGAGTTATTTTTTCTTCCCCCATTTTTTTCAAATTCTTCAAAGCACGGCTCGCAATAGTGAAACATTCCTTCCTGCGCCCAAATTATATTGGGATTTTTTCCAATCTTCCTTAAAGCGCCGACAAACCAAGGAGGATAGTATTGTTCCTCGGAATAAACTCTTTCAAGCACATTTTTTCCATTGTTCTTTAATGATTTGTCCATGAAAATCGGAACCAGCGACGCAATGAACGGCCTTTCCAAAGAGAGAAGTTTTTCCAAAGCGTCTCCGTCGTCCCTGACTCCTTGAAAATGCATTTCCGTTATCATCTTAAAAATCAATGCGCGGGGTTTATAAAACTATCCGAAATATTTTCTTCCGTTGGCTTCGGTCTTGTTTTCGAGATTTTTTTCCACTTTGCTTAAAACGTCAATCATTTCCTTTTTTGCTTCCTGCCATGTTTTGTAAGCGTTTTTGATGAATTCCGTTTCCCTTTCCTCGGAAAATTCAATGTCTGTCAAAACCAATTGAAGCTCGCTTTTCACGAATTTTTTGTATACCTCGGCGAGTTTGTCCCTGTCTTCTGAATTAAGAGTTTTTACGACGGACAGAATGGACATCGGCGCGTTCACGGGGTTTATAAGCGTTTCAATAAGCCGGAGATAGTTGTAAATTTTCTCGGAAATTTGTTTTCTTATTTCCCTTATCGGAATTTCCGTCTCCGACTCGGACGCTTTCTCGATTCCGAAATCCTCGTTGAGTTTTTCAAATGACGGAAGGGAATATTTTTTCTGAATTCTTGAATATTCTTTTTTCAGGTTTTCAATTTTTGATTCGTCTGATTTTTTCGGCATTGTTAAAAAATAGGAAGGGAGTTTATAAGTTTAGCGGGAAAACCTTAAATATGCGCAAATTAACACTGAAAAATGAGTTTGTACGGTTTGGACATAATGGAAGACAGCGAAGGGAAAAAGCATCTTCTTGAAATAAACGGAATCCGCAGCGGGATGCACGGTTTTGAGCAGATTTATGGAGACGACCGAGTTGAGCGAAAGGTCTGGGGCATGATTCAGGAACAGCACGGGAAATTAACAGTGAATGATGGAACACTTTTCTTGAAAAAAATAATTGACGCGCATCCGATTGCGTTTTATGTTGGCAATTTTTTTTACAAATTTCCCTTTCTTAGGAAAAAACTTCTTAGGCATCCTATTTTGTCGTCAAAAGACGCGGAAACGGATTGGATGGAAGACAAGCCGGAGAATAGCCGCTTGCATTTTCCGCCTTTTGAGAGATACTTAGGTCAAGAATCAACTGTGATAAATTTTTGGAACGAAAAACTGGAGCATCCTCTTGTGAACGATTTTGCCGCGGAGGAAATTGCAAGAAGCAAATTTTTGTAATATGCGATTCTGAATAATTCGGATATTTCCGAACTTCTTGTTCCTTCCGCATTTGTGGGTCTTGGGATAACAGACGAGAAGAAACTTGAAGAAATGCTTTCGCAATATGAAAATTTTGTTGTCAAGCCGATAAGGGGTTTGCAAGGGCGAGGCGTGAGATTTCTTTCAAGACAAGAGGTAATGGACAAATACAAGAGCGACAAATCCTTCTCCTTTTACGGGCTGAATTTGCTATTGGATAATTTGTCGTTGGGCAAACCGAAACGGAAACACGTTCCGTCAGTTGAAGAAATGGTTTGCGACGGTGATTTCTCTTTTGAAGACGGCATTTCGCAATTTCAGCCGTTTGTTGAATCGCGAAAAAACGGATTTGGAGAATATTCTTCCATCAGGGCGATTGTCTGCAACGGGAAATTTGTTGACGCTTACATGAGAACCAGCGTGAACCCGAGAGTTAACCTTTCTCAAGACGCGAAGGCGGTTTCTTTTTACTATGATTCCAATTTCCCGGAATTTTGCGAGAATATCGCAGGAGTTTTTGAGACGAAGGTAAAAGAACAGGATTCTGAAAATTTCAAAAGGGACATTTATCAAAAATATCTTGAGGGCATCGGTCGCGGAGTTGAGAAATGGGAGATTTTTCTTGAAAAAGAAATGGTCAAAGTTTTTTTGTTTGCCGTAAAACAATCTCAAAAATACTAAGCCCGCGCTGAGAGTTGAACTGCGAGACAACCTACGGTTTTCTTCGCTTAATTTTCCCTTTTCGTTTAAACTTATTTGTCAACTCTCATGTTATTTCATTCCTCAATAACATTTAAGCCCGCGCTGAGAGTTGAACTCAGGACCTCAACATTTTTGTTTTTCCTCTAAAAGGAGAGGGTAGTGTAAGGAGAACCTTGGTTCTCCTCATTACCAATGTTGCGCTCTTGCCGACTGAGCTACGCGGGCTTGTTCTGTCGCTAAATTTTCAGATTAGAATTAGTTATAAATGTTTTATTTTTGGTCTTGCTTAAATTTATTGCTTCGCAAAATTTGTTGCTCCGCGCCCGACTCCGTCGTTGCTCACGACCCCGCTCGGATTTTTACACTTCCCTCCGCAATTATTTCTCGCGAAATCGCTCGGCTTCGCTAAAAGAAAAAGATTAACGTGAAAATTCTATCGCATCATCCTTATACCGTTGCAGTTAAATTTTTATTGCATTAAATTTTTGAGCGAAATATTCTGCCGAAGACAAATACAGGGCGACATAAATGTCTGAACGAAGTGAAGCAACTTTTTAAAATTAATTTCGGCGGAGAATGCAAGAATTATCTCTTAAGGATTTTCATCACTATAAGGACAATATAGATTATCAAAAACGCCAATCCGACAAATCCGAAAATCATGGCGAGCATCCATAAGAAATTTTTCAGGACGTCGTTTGAAACCACATAATAAAGAACGACGGAAGCGACAAATAAAATCAATGACACAATAAGATTTCCAAGAACAATCCCCATCCTTTTTTTCGGAGCCGCGGAATTTCTTAAATTTCCTCTTCCCATTGAAGAACGCGAATGTCTTGACCTCTTTTTTCCAGCCATTGTATATGTTATAAAATAAACATTTGAGTATTTAAATCTTTTCGGCTTTTCGGGATTTGTTCAGTTTTTTGTCTTATTCCCCTCGACGCTCCAGTCCTGCTTGCCCAAATATCCCGTTGTTTCCTTGACATTGCCGAATGCATTTCCCAACCAAACGAAATATGTTTTTCCGAAGTCAACGACTTCGCTGATGCCGTCGATTCTCGGGCTGTTTTTCGCATAAATATATCCTATGGTGAGCATGATAAAAATGAAGAGTATCATGACAATCCTTAATGCCCACGCCTGTTTCTCGCTGGAAATTTTCATCACGACAACGACGATGATAATTATCGCAATCACCGTCAGCCAAACCGAAGCCATTATTTGAACAGGGTCCGGTTATATAAAAATGTTTCTGAGCAAAGTTTATAAAAATGAATTTCCTTTTTATAGGATGAAAAAAGAGACGAATTATCTGCCGATTATTCTTGTTTCGATTTTGATTATCGGAGCGATTCTCGGCGGCTTGCTTATTTACAACAATTTCAAAAATTACAACGTTCCTGGAAACAACGCGCAATCGCCGGATTATTCCGCAAAAATTCAGACAAACGCCGGCGTTGCGTCTCCATCAAGCGACATCTCGAACAGTAAGATAAACCCCGCGACTCACGACATTAAGATAAGCGGCTATGCTTTCTCGCCGAAATCATTGACGGTAAATGCCGGAGATTCCGTCGTCTGGACAAACGAGGACTCTGTTTCGCATACCGTGACTTCCGATTCAGGGAGCGAGTTGTCCTCTTCATTTCTTTCAAAAGGGCAGACGTATTCGCACACTTTTTCACAGAAGGGAACTTTTTCATATCATTGCTCGCCTCATCCGGGAATGAAAGGGACGATTGTTGTGCAGTAAAACTAATTAATTCTTTGTGCTCGGCTGCTATCGCTCGTAAGATTGATGGCTTCGAATCGGCTTTCAGTGCGATTTTACGCCGAAAGAGAAAGGTTAATCCAAAAAATTTCTATTAGAAAATCATGAGTGGATTTTACCTCTATTATTTAAACAAAAAAATTCTATAATATTTTTATGGTTGATACATTATGGTTTATTGGGGGTGATTTGAAATGAAAAAAGAAATCGTCATTGATTTGATATTAACAATTTTTTTATAATAGGCATTTTAGGGATGTAATTGAATTGGATAAAATTATCTTCTTTTTCCCTTAATCAGCAAATCGCCCAATTCCAATCCGGCATAAAATCCTAAAACGTGCCAAGTCCACCAAAGGTATTTTGTAAGAAAGATTCCGAATATCACGAAAGGCGGAGCGCCGTAGTTCGCCTCAATTCCGAAGAATTGTACAAGCCCGTCGTATGCAGTGATTAAATAGAAAAACGAAACCCAAGTTCCGAATGCGACCGAGAAAACAAGTTTTTTCCATTGTTCTTTCTTGCTGAAAATTGAAAACCAAATGAACGCGAACAAAAACGAGTTCGCGAGTTTTATCGTGTAATAATAATTCGATTCTCCGACACCGAAAAAATGCATGAAGAAATCAGAAAGCCAGAAAACCGCGACGGTTATAATTATTTTATATAATTTTGAAACCGCCTCTTTTTTCATGAACAGATTAAATTAAGGAAATATTTAAACTTAATGAAAGCGTTTTTTAATGATGGAATGTTATACGTCTACAACTACGAAAGATATTTAAATGATGTAGACGTAAGGAGATCATGGTTTACACGGAAATAAAGGAGAAAAACGGAAGGAAGTATTATTATCGCGCCATATCCAAAAGAGAAGGCAAAGGGGTCGGCAAAAAAAGAATTTACCTCGGAGTTGATCTAAACAAGAGTATCCTCTCGGAAAAAGAGGCCAATGCCGACAAAGAGCTTATGCTGCTTTCCACTCTGCTGACATCAGAGGAAAAAAAAGAGATAGACAGAATAAAAAAAGAATATCTTGAAATTCCAAAAGAGACAAGGGAAAACAGGTATGAGTCGTTTATTTCCTTGTTTACCTATGATTCCACAAATATTGAAGGGAATACATTAACTCTTCGGGAAACTTCGCAGCTTTTATTTGAAGGGGTGACTCCGAGAAAATCCCTAAGGGAGATAAACGAAGTTGTCAACCACAAAACGGCTTTTGATTACATATTAAAAACAAAAAAAGATATTTCAAAAGAATTTATCTTTAAGTTGCATGAACTTGTCATTAACAATACCTTGAAGGATGAATTAAAGAGTCAAATAGGAAAATACAGGACATTGCAAGTTTACATCAGGGGCGTTGACTGGCTGCCTCCAAAACCCGAAGAAGTCCCGAAGGAAATGGGTTCTTTGCTTTCTTGGTATGCAAAAAATAAAAAGAATATTAATCCCTTGGTTTTGTCGGCTTATTTTCATTCCGCTTTTGAAACAATACATCCTTTTGTTGACGGAAACGGAAGGGTCGGGCGACTGCTGATGAATTTTATTTTGCACAGGAACAAGCTGCCCATGATAAATATTCCCAATAGAAAAAAGCATATTTACTATCTGGCTCTGGAATCTTCGCAGACCAAAGGCGATTTAAGGCCTTTTGTAAAGTTTTTGTTTGACTTGCTGAAAGAGGAAAAAGTCAGCTTTTAATACGTCTACATTAAATTAGATTATTAGTTAGTTGTAGACGTAACCATTAGAAGACAATGATTTTATTAAATTTTTTTGTTAATGCTAAAATAAAAATTTTTAAACTTGCTTGAGCCCTGTAACATAGCGGTTAGCCCTGTCGTATAGCGGTCAAGTATATTGCCCTCTGAATTCTCCTTTTGCAGGAAAACAAAGAAAGGCGATGACCCAGGTTCGAATCCTGGCGGGGCTATTTCTCTTCTTAAAAAAACAAAATTTAAATAGTTCTTTATTCTTGAGATATTATGCCTGAAAAAGCCGCAAAAGAAAAGACAATAGGGAAGATATCGACGTATTTCAGCCACGTCGGCGTCGCGGCGGTTAAAATTTCCGACAAATTAAAAGTCGGGGACAAAATCCGCATTAAAGGAAACACGACGGATTTTGAGCAAAAAGTCGAGAGCATGCAGATTGAAAATGAAAAAGTGAAAGAGGCGAAGAAAGGCGACCACGTCGGGATAAAGGTCTCGGAAAGAGTTCGCCCGAACGACAAGGTTTTTCTTGTGAAATAATTAGATTCAAAAATAAGATGGAAGAAAAATATCTGTTAAAGGATAGGAAATATCCAAGCCCGGCTTATTTAAATTGCAAATATGTTGGAACAACACTACTTTCTGACGGATTTCTTCTTTTGTTTAAAGATTACCGAGGGGAATATTTTGACGGGGTATTCCGAAGAGACCATGTTTCTGCTGGAGGGGACGAGCTAAGCAAACTTTTGAAAATAATTGCGAACCGCGAGAATTCCGACGGAACAATCGACGCAATACTTCCTTATTATACCGAATCTGGCGAGTTAGTTCCATATCCGCAAAAAGT
This sequence comes from Candidatus Pacearchaeota archaeon, assembly GCA_016204145.1. Lineage (GTDB taxonomy): Archaea > Nanobdellota > Nanobdellia > Pacearchaeales > GW2011-AR1 > JACQLK01. Next base: position 17,000 of record JACQLK010000017.1, read on the forward strand.
CAGAAGAGAGAATATTATCTACGAAGAAGAATTAAACCTTGATAAATCTGAAAAATTATAACTTGAAATGACTGAGGAATATCCAAGAACAGCGTATCTTAAATGCGAAGAATCTGGGGGAGGGATTTTTGCTGAAAAGCTTTTGCGTTTTAAAAGTTATGGCGGGAATTTTGTCGCCGGATTTTTTTCCCTGAAAAAACTGGCCGATGGAAACTTATTGGAGATAAAAGTTATTGAAGAAACGGAAGACAAACTGTTGATAGATTTGCCTCTTCACGATTGCCATATTTTTTCCGGAGGCAAACGGCATTATGTTCACAGGACGCAAATTATTTACAAAGAAGAAATGAAAAATTAAAATAATTATAATTTGAATCCCAAATCACTCGCGTCTTTTATGTTAGGATTGTGCTGGTCCATCTTTCCCTTTGAAAGGCATTTGTAGCACGGATGAATCGTTCCGTCTTTTTCCCTTACCCTGCGCGTTCCCTTGCAGTCCTCGCAAAATTCAGAGTCATTCATGGAAAAGAGAGCAATCCCGAGTATTTAAGGATTGTTAGAATAAGATGCAATTGGGAGTTTTTTTAAATGATGATTTGATTCAGATAAATTAATAAAGGATATTTTATCGCTAATTAAATGAATTATAAACCAATGCCGTTTAAAGGAATAGGAAGGGGTTATTTGGAATCAAATCATTCTGAGCGAATGGGTCTTCTAGATAGTGCAATTTTATCCTTTGTTGTCATGACTGGATTAGCTATTGTTATAAGCCATGATTATATAAGGCACGATGAAGCATACAGAATCCAGAGGAGAATTGAGGCGAGCAAGGAACTTGCTGAATTCTCTTATACCCTAGCGCGTAAATATGAAATTCCTTTCTTGGAAAACTTAATCGGACGCAGAACGATTGGCGATTTGTTGAACATTCATTGAAATTATTTTAATTTTATCAATCTTATCTTGCATGAAATTTGAATTGTTTTCGTGCAAATTTTGGTTTTGGATTAAACTTATAAATGAAAACACTTTTTGTTTTTAGTAAGCCCTCGTAGTCTAGAGGCCAAGGATTCCACCCTCTCAAATTGCCGGAGTTTAGTCGTTGAGACGATAATTCCAGCCGTTCGCGGCAGGCAACTATATTGGAGATTTTATCTCCAGACATAGGGAACGGTGGCGACCCGAGTTCGAATCTCGGCGAGGGCGTATACCAGAAAGTTCAACGTCCGTCGGCTGAATTGGGAAGGATTAATCGTTGTTTATAAGCAAAGCCCAATTCAAAAAATGGTGGATATACACAATTACAAAAAACGATTGGAAGGGCAGTTGAGACTCGTGATGGAAGATGAAAAAATACTTCCCAAAAACAGGGAGACAATTCTGAAATTCAAGGACTATCTTGTAAGCGAGGGAATCGGCCTTCCGAAGATTTCCAGATACTTCATAGACCTTAGAAAATTAAGCAAGATGCTCGGGAAAAATTTTGAGGATGCGAACAAGGACGACATCAGAAGGGTTGTTTCAGAACTTAACATGACCGATTTGACCGAGGAGAGCAAGAAGGTGTTCAAGGTGGCGATAAGAAAACTTTACCGCTTTGTCCGCGGCGTTGAGGAAAAACTGGCTTATCCAGACGAGGTGAAGTGGATTTCAATCGCAATTCCAAAAAGCAAGGGAAAGCTTCCCGAGGAATTGCTGACGGAAGAGGAAATAAAGGCGACAATAAGAAACTGCGGAAACGTGAGGGACAGGGCTTTGATTTCAACCCTTGCGGAATCAGGATGCAGAATAGGAGAAATAGGGAATTTGCAGATTAAGCACGTTTCATTTGAGCAATACGGGGCGAGAATAACCGTGTCGGGAAAAACAGGAATGAGAAAAATACTCGTCATCAATTCGGCTCCGTATCTTAAGGAATGGATAAATCAGCATCCTCTCAACGACAATCCCGATGCGACTCTCTGGCATAATAACAGGAAAAGCGGATTTCTGACTTATGCAAGAATCAAGGACATACTGAAAAGATCGGCAAAAAAAGCCGGAATAAAAAAGAGGGTTTATCCGCATTTGCTAAGGCACTCAAGGGCAACATGTCTGGCTTCCATAATGAGCGAATCGCAAATGAAAAATTATTTGGGGTGGGAGCAGAGCTCAAAGATGGCGGGCATTTATGTTCACATGTCCGGAAAAGACACAGATATGGCGTTGCTGAAGGCAAACGGCGTCGCTGTAAAGGAAGAAGAGCACGAATCAAAGATAAAGCCGATCAAATGTATGAAATGCGGCGAAGCAAATCCGTTCAGCAACAGATTTTGCAACTCGTGCGGCTTTGTCCTTGAGGAAAAAGGGGCACTGGAAATAATCAAGAAAGATTATGAAAAAGAGTCAATGAACAATTTTCTCAGCGAGCTGATGAAGGACAAGGATGTTCTTGAATTGTTCAACAGAAAAATAAACGAGATGCGGATTAACAATGGCAGATAAAAAGGTCAAGGGAATTTTCATTCCCGAGGATGAAGTCAATGAAATTCTTGGGAAGATAGACAAAGTATTAAATCCCAATAAGCGTCTTTGGAAGGACATGAAAGACAAGGAAAAACTTGCATTGATGGATAAAATTCTTTCCAAGAGCGAGCTTACAGAAAAAGACGTGGAAGATATCGGAGAAAAAATAAAAAGGGGAATTGCAAAGAAACATGGATTATAAGAAAAGATACTATGTTGACACTTGCATTTATCTCAATCTATGGCAGAAAGAGGAAGTCAAGGGAATGAAACTCTGGAAATACGCGAAAGATTTCTTTGAAGAAATTGACGAGAAAGATTCCGTGGTTTACTATTCCGGATTTGTTCTTGAGGAATTAATGAATATTCTTTCAAAGGAAAAATTTGAGTCGGAAAGGGTTTTGTTTGAATTTTCTCCAAATTTTAAAAAAGCGTTTTTGTCAGAGGATGAATTGCAGAAAGCCCGGCAGATTGAAAAGGACACGGAAAACAAAATAAGCTTTTTTGACATCATACACATGCTCCTTGCAAAGAAGACAAATTCCGTTTTAATAACAAGAGACAGAAAACTTATTCAGATATCGGAAAGATACGGGATAGAGGCAAAGAGACCCGAGGAATTATAAATTATTTATTCTCTTCAAGTCAACTTTTTCCTTGGATAATTTTTCCCTCACTTTCCTCACCATCTCCACGGAATTTCCCTTATACGGCATGCTTCCGACTTCTTTTTCCCAGACAAATCTCCTCACGGCGTCCCTTATCACGTCGGCGCGGTTTGCGTAAACTCCCGTTTTTACCAGAGAATCTACGATTTTTACAAGCTGCCTGTTCATTCTTATTTGAAGAGTGTCCATTACCATGGTAATTGAGGGGTAATGCCCGTATTTAAATGTTTCTGGTGTCATTTTTCTGCCTCGCCAAGAGCAAAATCATGGGAACCGCCATAAAAGACATTGATTCTGAGAGTCCAAAAATAAACACAATCACGATTCAGGCGGAGAGGTTTGAATACACGCCAAACGTTGTCAGAGTTAAGAAAGGCGAAAAGGTAAAAATAATTGTTGATAGCAAAGATACTGCTCACGGAATAGTCATTCCCGATTTCGGCGTCAGCGGAATTTATTCTGTCGAATTCACGGCGGACAAGGCGGGAACTTTCACTTTTAAATGCCCGACATATTGCGGAGAAGGGCACAATGAAATGACGGGAACTTTAATTGTTGAAGAATGAAATAAGAAAAATTATTTTTTATCAATCTGCAAAAGAGATATAAACTTGGTCGATTAATTTTAATCGTTTATAAAAATGGCGTCCAAAAACAAAACAAGAATCATCGCGGCTTTGGCCCTCCTTTTGATTTTTGCGGGATGGACATGGCTTATTTACAAAATTCCTCCGACGGAAATTGTCGTTTTTCTCGGAACGGAAAACAGCTACATTCTTGTTTTCGCGCTCGCTTTTCTCGGAGGAACTTCGATTTTGTTTCCGTTTCCATATTATCTCGTCGTTTTTACCCTCGCGGCGGGAGAATTAAATCCCATTTATCTAGCCATACTCGCGGGAACAGGAGTGATGCTCGGCGATTCGACGTCTTATCTCGTCGGATACACCGGAAGGGAAATTCTCTCGAAAAATTTTGCCGAAGGACTTAATAAGATCTATAACTGGATTATTAAAAAGCCGAAATGGGTCATGCCGATTTTTCTTTATTTTTACAGTTTTCTCATTCCTTTCCCTAACGACCTTGTCGTAGTTCCGCTCGGGCTTGCAAGGTATCCATATTTGAAAGCGATAATTCCGCTATGGGCGGGGAATATTTCATTCAATCTCGCTGTCGCGTTCGCCGGATTTTACGGAGTTCATTTCTTAGGGATTTGAATAAATTTCGGCTCGCTTCCGAGGGGGCACTCCTTACGATAACCCTCGAAAAATTATTCGCTATTGGCAAAAGGATAACTGTAAATCCGCGTTTTGTGTTAACATAATTATTAAGGAAGTTAGTGCGAGCGAGCCGATTTTATTTTGTTTAATGGGCCGGGGTAATTCGGAATTTTTCAAGCAAAGATTTTAACATAATCTTTAAATACTCGCTCTTGTTTTGAATTGTGGAAAAATATCTTAGAGATTATTTTCACTATCACGTTCACATTCAAATTTTGAAAATTTGAATCGATGCGTTCACACGCGCGGCACGCTTTTTTTAAGCGGAATGCTTTGAATAGCGAAGATAAAAGATATTTTTCTAGCAAAACATAAGTTTTGAACAACTAAACAACCACAAATAATAAATAAGATAACGCAAAATGGCTAATCGGAATAAAACTCCTCAATGCCATTTTACTAAAAATATTTGAAACGCAAAATGGCTAAAGTAAGTCCGGTATCCATAAAATACATGGTTCACGCGAATTTTGTCGCAGAGGGCGCGCTGGAAAAGCCCGACGTAATCGGAGCCATCTTCGGACAGACGGAAGGTCTTCTCGGAAGCGATTTGGAAATGCGGGAGCTGCAGAAAGAGGGAAAAATCGGGAGAATCGAGGTTCAATTGGAAAGGGACGGAAAAAAAACAGTCGGGAAAATCCAAATCCCGACGGCGCTGGATCAGTCGGAAACAACCCTTATCGCGGCCGCAATGGAAACGATTGAACGCATAGGGCCTACAGACGCGCAAATAGAAATCGAGAGAATAGAAGATGTTCGGGGAAGCAAAAGGGATTACATAATCGAGAGGGCGAAGAAATTGATGCAGGAACTTTCCGGCTCGACGGATTCAAGGGAAATTTCGAATCAAATCAAGGAGCACAACAGAACTTCTGACATTTCGGAATACGGCGACGAAAAACTTCCGTGCGGAGACATTTCCGGAAAAGAGTTGATTGTCGTCGAAGGAAGGGCGGATGTTGTCAATTTGATAAGGGCGGGAGTCAAAAACGTCATTGCAATGAACGGGACAAAACTTCCCGATGCCATAAGGGGACTGGGCATGGAAAAGGAAATCACTCTTTTTGTCGACGGAGACCGCGGAGGAAAATTAATTGCGAGAAACGTCATCGACAACGCGAGAGTCAAATACGTTGTTTTTGCTCCCGATGGAAAGGAAGTCGAAGAATTAATGCCGAAGGAAATTTTGATGAATCTGAGGAAAAAAATTTCCGTCAGCGATTTTCTCGGCGGGAGAAGATTTCAAGAGCCGGAAGAAAGTTCGGCGGAAGCAACTCCGGACGAGAAAAAGAAATTGAAGCAAATTTCCGACTCAAACAATGGAAGCGACAAAGCGGTTGTTCTCAACAGGAATCTCGACGAAATAAAGTCGGTTTCATCAAGGACGCTTTCCGGCGCGCTGAAAAAGCTCGACGAGTCGCCCTACGCGATTGTAGTTGACGGGACGGTAACCGGCTCCGTGATAGAAGCCGCGGGAGAAGCCGGGATAAAGATAATCGTCGGAAGCAACTTCAGCGCGACGAGCGACAAAATCCAACTTTTGAGTTTGTAATTTTTTAAAGGAATCAATGGATTCCTATTCATTTTTTATTTAATTTTATAAAGCCCGTTTTTATGATTTTTTAATGGGATTAGATACAATTTTGGAAAAGGTTTCGCAAAACGACAGGATTGAAATTGAGAGACATGAAAACGGAGATTTTGACGTTTATGTTAAGAGAAAATCCGGTTTTAGAAATCATGCCGTCGAAGTCAGGCCGCGCCACAAGATTGCCGCTTTTTCCGACATAGATTTTGACGAGTGGGATGAATTGGATTTTGCAATAGAGAGCATTTATAGAGATTTTCCCGAGATAAAAATATTAAAGCAATATTTATCAAGAAACAGATACAATTTTATGTGGTAAATGTCTTAGATTATTTTCTTTTCCTATACTTGCAAAACTTGCACTCTTCATCGCTTTTGGAGGATCTTCCATTTGTAAAATCTTTATGGTTTCATTGTTTTTTAGTCAAGCGATTTTTCTTCCTGTTTTATCTTTTATTTCAAAAACATGCATTGAAAGAAAAGGAAAAGTTTATTTAAAATGTTTGTCCATAATTATCATGCCTGTAAAATTCGGTCCCGCCGGTTTGGGTTCCGTGAAGGAAGCTATTTCAAATCTGGAAGATTATCACAAACTTGGCTTCACGGCTTGTGAAATCGCGTTCACATACGGCGCGTATATAAAGAAAAAAGAAGACGCCGAGAAAATAAGGAAGGCAGCGGAAGAATTGGGAATACAGCTTACGATTCACGGACCTTATTGGATTAATCTCAATTCGGAAGACCCGGAGAAAATCGTGAAAAGCAAGGAAAGAATTTTGGAGTGTTGCAAGGTCGGAAGTTGGTTGGGGGCGAAAAAAGTTGTGATTCATCCCGGATTTTACGGAAAGAGAGAAAGGGAAGTTGCCTATGAAAACATAAAGAAAGTTCTTTTGGAAATTGAGGAAGAGAGGAAGAAGAAGGAATACTCGTGCAAGGTTGCAATAGAGACAACGGGAAAAATGAATGTTTTCGGGAGCTACGAGGAGACATACAATCTTGTCAAGGAAACCGGATGCGATTTTTGCATTGATTTCGCGCACATTCGCGCGCGCGAGAAGGATTACAAATTCAAAGAGGTCTTCGGATTGTTCGGAGAGTTTGATGAAATTCACATTCAGTTCTCGGGAATTTCATACGGGGAAAAGGGCGAGAGGGCGCACATAAAAACAGGCGAAGAGGATTTGAGAAAATTGATTTCAAATCTCCCGAAAGGAAAAAACATAACGATAATAAACGAAAGTCCGTTTCCTGTAGAGGATTCTGTCGAGGCGCTTAGGATTTATAACGGAAAATAGAATTGTTTATAATTATTCCCGCCCGCCCGCAAGAATTTGAAGAGAAACATTAAATTTGATTTAGGAAATTTGCTTCATTTTATTCAGGTATTGATATCTCAAATTCGGCTTTGCCAGAATTTTCGCTGATAAAAATTCTAATGCAATAAAAATTATTATCCAATCATACAAGATTGCGCGGTAAATTTTTTGGTTAATATTTTTATTTTAGCGGAGTGCCGCGACTGAGTCGGGCGCGGAGCCATTAATCTTGCGGAGCAGAAAATTGGCGAGCCGAAGGCGAGCGTTTAATAAATGAATTTTAATACAATTAATTATAAATCCTCGTCTGTAAAAAACATCACAGAATGTGAGTAACAATGAGTACTATATAATTACTTCAAAGGTGTTGTCACCCAAAAGTTTATAAATCTGTTCCATATTCTGAAATAAACAGGAAAACATAGTTTCCCTGAAAAATAAAATAAATAAAAAATGAAAATGGATATAAAGAAACAAATTTTAGTTTCTTTTGTTGTATTGGCTGGAGTTCTTTTCCTTATGGGAATCGCAAGCGCCGCAAACGTTCACGGTGTTTCCGTAACGATTGACGATGTCGCCGCAACAGCAAATCCCGCAGTTATCGCCGGAGACAGCGTAATTGCGAGAGTCGTTTTTACCTCCGACGTTACCACTTCTGATTTGAAAGTCAGATTGGAAATCGAGGGAGATAAAACAGACGTTGCGCAGACAACCTCTCCTTTTGAAGTTGAAAGCGGAAAGACATATGTCAAGAAATTGACTTTGAAAATTCCAAACGAACTCGAGGACGAAGTGAGCGACGACGCATTGCTTAACCTCAGAATATGGGGCGGAGAATCCACGGATTTCACGGAGAGCTTCGATGTGAGGGTTCAAAGACCTTCATACGATGCGAGCTTCATGTCAATAAGCACAAGCCAGACAGTAGAAGCGGGAAAAATTCTTCCCGTTGATGTTGTCGTGAAAAATGTCGGCTATAACGAGTTGAACAACTTGTACGTAACCGCCTCGTTCCCTGATTTGGGAGTGAAGAAAACCGGCTATTTCGGCGATTTGATTTCAGTTGAAGACGACGACGAAAACGATTTCGTGAGAGCGAGATTGCTTTTGGAAGTTCCTTACAACGTCAAGAGCGGAAGTTACTCGCTTCAAGTTGAAGCAAAGAGCGGAAGTTTTGACGCAGTGAAATCCCAGGATGTAACTGTCAAAAACGGTTTATCAAGCAATGTTTTCGTGTCCGGAAACCAGATAGTTGTTGCAAATCCGACAAGCCAATTGCTCGCATTGAAGCTCGTTCCTGAAACAACGGGAAACGCTTTAGTTACGCTGAGCGAAAGCATTGTTGTGATTCCGGCAGGAACAAGCAGAACAATAACTGCAACCTCCTCTGGAAATGACAACTACAAAGTGAATATTTTCACGGCAGACGGAGAGCTTTTGGACTCGGTTACTGTTTCACCATCCGCATCAACCTCTTCGGGGGGAAACGCGGTAGCGGTTCTTACAGTGATTTTGACAATTGTCTTCCTAGTATTGCTTGTCGTGCTGATAGTGCTTGTAACAAAGAAACCAGAAAAAACAGAACTCGGGGAAAGCTACTACTAATTAAATTTTTTTATTTTTTATTTTCCCTTTAATTTTATAAGGAAAAAAGAAGAGATGAGCGGAGAAAAAATGACTGGCGAAAAATTAAAAATTAAGGTAATAAAGAGAAGAGAGGATTTGGAAAAGGTTGTTAAGGGAGATGTTGTGATGTTTAATTTTACTGCAAATGGCGTTCCTGTTTACGGAGTTCTTTCATACAAAGGAGAGGAAAGTGTTGCACTAATTCAACTTCTTGACAGCGGAAATCCGGATTTAGGGGAAGTGGCATGGAAACTTTCCAAATTCTCCGCACTTTATGGAATGTCGGAAACAAAAGATAAAATTCTTCCGATAGGTGATACAAGGTATCCCTTCAGAGTCGGCTCGGAAGAATATGAAAATTATAAATCCAAATTAGAAAAATTTGATTCGTTGACTTCCGATAAGGTAGAATTTGCAGAAATTTAATTCATCTATAAAATATATTTTTCATTAATTCATTAGAGCATAATAATCCTTATAAAATAAGATTGTCAATTTTACCTGTTAAAATGTACGAAAATTACGGAGACGTTGTGCTGTTTGACGGAAACGACAGGTTTAGCAAAATAATACGCCTTTTTAACGGGCAACAATATATTCACAGCGGACTGCTCGTAGATGAAAACACCGCCTCGCAACTTAGCCGATTTGGAGAAGAAGTTCTTGTAAATCTTCTTGATTCAAAAGACCACGATAGTTGTTTGATTTTAAGGCATAAAAAAATTACTTCTTCAGATAGGGAGATGCTAAAAAAATATTACGAAGAGATTGTCCGCAATTCAGGATACGACATGCTGGCAATAGTAAAGCTGGGAATAAGGCATAAATTCGGGATAAAGCCCGACGGAAAAAATATCTTAAGAAACGGAAGAAACATTTGCTGTTCTCTGGATTCCCTTGTTTATGAAAGATTAACCGGCTTGCCTGTTCTTGAAGGAGTTCATTATTCCCAAACAGAACCGCATCATTTTTTGCAAAGCCAGCATTTTGAAATTGCAAGGAAAATAAAATTAAAATGATAAGATATTTGATTGACGGGGAAGAATTCAAGATTAAAAGAATCGCCGACGATAAAACAAGGTTCTATAATGTTAACGGAAAGAACTACGAAGTTCACATTCTTCCAAGAAACGGTCATAGGGTTTTTAGTTATAATGGAGAAAACGGAACCGCGACGGAGCGCGTAAGAGTTAAAATTTATCAGTTTAACCGCCAGGAACCCGCGTTCAGAAAGGAAATTGGCGAGACCTTTGTGAGTCAATTTGATTTGATGCCAATAAATTTCAGAAGCAAATTGGAATATTTTGTTGGAGAATTTTATAAAAAGATTTTATCTATCCGACAAGCGGAACAAAAATGAATCCCGGAAAATTTTCGATTATTTTAAGTTTTCCGTTGATTTTTTGAAACGAAACCAACGATTGATTGAATTTGTTTCCAATCGGCGCGATCAAAATCCCGCCTTTTTTGAGCTGTGAAATCAGCGGTTTTGGAATTTCGCTGCACGAAGCGCTTATCAAAATGCGGTCAAACGGAGATTTTTTTCCAAGTCCGAGCCGCCCGTTTTTGTTGTATATTCTCACATTCTTCAAATTTTTGGCGCTTTTCTTTGATTTGTCCGCGAGTTCTTTTATCGTTTCAATTCCGAAGACGTTTCCATTTTTTCCGACGAGCTCCGAAAGCAAGGCGAGGACATAACCGCAGCCGCTTCCGACTTCGAGAATTTTTTGACCTTTTTTCAAATTCAAAAATGAAAGCATTGTCGCAATAGTGTACGGCTGAGAAATCGTCTGCCCCTTCCCGATGGGAAGAGCATTGTCCTCGTACGCCATGCGCCTGAATTTTCCCGGGATAAAATTCTCCCGTTTTACTTTTGAAAACGCATTTAATATCTCGGGAGAAAATCCTTTTTGCTTCAGGGATTCGAGCAGGATTTGTTTTTGCTTGTTCATTTAAATTTTCAAACTTATTATTTTACTTATTCCCTCGTGCATGCTGACGCCGTAGAGATTTGACGCATTGAGAATGACGTCATCGTTGTGCGTTATTATCAGGTATTGTCCTTTTTTCATGTGCTTTTTCAACAACTCGGAGAGGCGCTCGGAGTTTCTTTTGTCAAGCGCGGCGTCGACTTCGTCGAGAATGTAAAAGTGATACGGCTTCAATTCCTGAATCGCGAAAATCAGGGACAATGCAACAAGAGTTTGCTCTCCGCCGGACAAGGAACCGACGTCAAAATATTTTCCGTGCCCGGTTTTTACAATTATCTCGACGCCGCCGTTGAACGGCTCTTTTTTGTCCTCAAGTTCAAGAGAGACGACGCCTTTCTGGCTCAAATCCGAGAAGTTCCTTGAAAAGATTCCGTTCAATTCGTCCAAGGTTTTCATGAATGTTTTCTTCTTCTTCTTGTCAATTTCATTTATTGTTTTCATAATGCTTTCCTTTTCCTTTTCCACAATGTCCGCTTTTTCCTTTACGGAATCGTATTCTTTTTTTACGTTGTCATACACCTCCAAAGACAGGAGATTTACAGAGCCGATTTTCGAGAGCATTTCTTTCGTCTGGCCCAGCCGATTTACAAGAGAATCCCGGTTTGCCCGGATTATCTCGACATTTTGGAATTCAAGAATGTCTGTTTCAAGATTTTCAATTTCCGCTTTCATTCTCGCTTTTTCTATATTGAAATTGTTTATTTCCTGTTCCATGCCATAGAGAATTTTTTGTTTTTCAAACACGCCCGTTTCGCTTTCCCTTATTTTTTTCTGCAATTCATCCCTTTCCAAAATCAATTCCCGGAATTTTTTGCTTAATTCCTCTTCCTGTTTTTTCTTTTGCCCGAGAATTTTTTCCTTTTCCTTCAAAACATTTTTGTTCAAGGAGAGTTCCGCGTTGAAATCCTCTTTTTCCCTCAACAATTGTTTCAAAGATATTTTGAACCGTTCAAACTCCCTTTCTTTGAACGAGACCTCCGACGTTAAATTTTCCCTGCTTCTCAATGAGATTTCCTGAACCTCAATTTTCGCAGTTTCGTATTTTTCCTCAATGTTGGAATTCTCATCGGATATTTTTTCAATTCTGAGCAGATTTTTTCCAATCTCGGAAATTTCTCCTTTTAACAGCCCGGATTTTTCCTGGAGATTTTTTATTCTCTCTTTTTTTTCCTCAATGCCGGACAGCTTCATCAGGTCCGATTCTCTTTTTAAGACCTCTGTGTTTTTCTCGGCCATTTCCCTCTTCAGCGATTCTTTTCTCTTTGCGATTTCTTCCATTTCTCTTCTGCAATTCTCAATCTCCTTCTTCAATTTGCCCATTTCCTCGCTTGTCTCGCTTTCTATCGAATGAACGTGGTTTTGCGTTATTTTCGATTTGCAAACGGGACACACGTCCATTTTTGATATTTTTTCCCTGAGTTTCTGGCTTTTTTCAATTTCGCTTTCGTCGACAAAAAGAATTTTTTGCATTTTGGATTCCTTTTCGGAAAGCGAATCAAACTCCGCCTTTTTTTCGGCAATTGCGGATTTCAATTCGCCGATTTTTTTCCCGTCGGTCTTCCCGTCGAACAACTCTCCGGATATTTGATCTATCTGCCTGATTATGAAATCCGATTCGTTGTTGTAATTCTGCAAAAGCGATTTTTTGTCTTCAAGGCGCTCTTTCAGCGATTTTAATTCCGACTTCATCATGTAGAATTTTTTTCTTTGCTCCTCGAGTTTTTCAAGCTCTTTTTTCTTGGCTTCAACGTCCTTCTGTTTGTTTTCAATCGCAGGCGAAGTTTTTTTCAGCTCTCTTATGGAAATTTCCCCGTCGCGGATTTTTATTTCCAAATCGGATTTTTGCTTTTCAATTTCCCCGATTTTATCCGCGTAATTTTCAACTTTTACGCTTATCCCTGCGATGTCGGCGCGCAGATTTGCTATTTCCTGATTGAGTTTTTCCTGTTCAAATCCTGCGGATTTTTGCATTGCGGAATTTATGGAATTTATTTTCGCCTCAAAATCAATTATGTTTGTCCTTATTTCGGATATTACTTTCTTTATTTTTTCAATTTCTTTTTCCTTTTCCGAAACAGACGATCCA
>JACQLK010000018.1 GCA_016204145.1 Candidatus Pacearchaeota archaeon
ATTTAATTTGAGAAAGTTCTAACTAAGATTTAACTTTCAAGAGCCGAGTATCTCGGCTCTAATAATCAATTAATCAAACAAGAAAAACTTAATGGCGGTTTGCCATCCGTCAAAGACGGATGGAAATGGAAACAATTATAATTTGCACTTAAACTTTTTTCAAACGGAGGGTGAATTAATCCGTGCTTTCTCATTTCAATTGTTAATTGTTCAAAACTAATTTTAGAATTTTCAATTCCTTCCTTAGTAGCAAATTCTCTTAAAGTTAATTCTAAAGATATCCTTCCATAAATAGCCGCAGCAAGATTATACCCTTTATTTAAAAATTCTTCTGCTTGTCCTAACAAATCTTGAAATAGGATAACTTCTTTTTGATAAAACAAATCATCAGTTAGTCCATTTATTAATGCATCAGCTATATAACTCAAAACCCCAACTGCCCCTTTTACATTTTCTTGATAAAATTCTCCACTATGCTGTGTTTCAACATTCAATCTCCTTACAAAATCATTAAAATAAACTGAGTTACCGCCAAATTTAATTCTTAATAAATTTAAGCACTCTCCTTTCCATTTAACTAATTCAGATAGATACTTATCTTGTTTTTCTCGATAATTCGTCCGATAATGATATCTTTCTGGTTCTAATTCATTAGAAAATTTTAGGCCCTTATTTGAGAGTGCAATTAATCTTTCTGCTATTGTTTTATCATCCATTCTTATCCCCCAATTATCTCCTTCAAATCCGGCACGAATTCCTCAAGGTCCTGAAATCTTCCGCCGGACAAACACGCTTGCGTGAAAGAATGAATTGCAAGCGAGAGGTCAATCATTTTCTGCGAAACCCTGCTTTGGTTTTTGTAATAAACATCGTTGGAAAGCTTGTTTAGTTTTTCCGCAAACGGCTTTTTGTCCTGGCTTTTTATATATTGCTCAACCAAATTTAACATTTCTTTCGCCGTCTTTTTTTCATAATCGTTTTTTGCCATTAGTAAGATTTGAAAATATTGTTTATAAGTTTTATTGAGATAAAATTTAAGGAGAATTATTTGAATAAGGTTAATGCGCAATCATACGTTTAGAAGTTGATGAAAGTTGTTTTTGAGTTAACAATGTTTTTAAGGGGGGGAACAGATTATTAAGAAGAAATCTACTACTCGCGCTCCGACTTGGTTATTAATAAATTAAATTTGTTAAAGTCAAAGCGCTCGGCTTCACGCTAACTCAATTCGTAGCCATATAAGATTATCCTCGCGGGTTTTATCGTTAACATTGTTTTTAGTTTGCAGGGGAGGGTGGGCGGGAAAGAGATATAAATACAAATTTGGAAAATTATCCAAAAAATGTGAATGTGCAAATCTAACTGTAAATGTTAATATAGTGATAGCAGTTAACATGGATTTCTTTGGGGTTGGGCGGGAACTGAAATTTAAAAAAAGTTTAAAATCAAAGAAAATATCAAATTTCATGGAAGACAACAAGCTTGAGACAACTTACGAAAGCAAAAATTTCCTCGTGAGTTTATATTTTAGATGGAAGGTTGACAAGGCGATTCGTATGGCGAATTTGAAAAAATATGATGTTATTCTTGATTTTGGATGCGGCGGGGGATGGCTTGAAAGAAAACTTAAGAATTACAACGTAAAAGGATACGACACAAATCCCGAAAAGACGCAAATAAGGGATTACAGAAAGATGAAGCCGACGAAAATTTTCGCCTTGGATGTTTTTGAGCATATTCCAATTGAAGAAACAAAAAAAATTCTCGAAAATTTCAAAAAAATGAGCAATGAATTTGATCTGATTGTTTCACAGCCGACGGAAAATTGGCTATCAAGAAAAGTAAGAAAGCTCGTCGGAAAAACAGAGGTTCCGGCAGAGCACATAACCCGTTACGAAGAAATTGTCAAATTATTGAAAGAAAATTTTATTCTGGAAAAAAAGGCAAATTTTTTCACGGTAACGCATATCTTTGTTTTCAAATATCGGAAAAATTAGTCCGAATCTTCTCTTTTTTATCATTAAATTTCCCCCAATTATCTCTTATTATTGCATAAATCGTTTATCTGCCAATTTTAATAATCTCTTTTAACACCTCATCCGCCGAAATGCTTTTAACGAGATATTCATCATACAAATCCATCTTCTCCGGAAAAAAATCATAGATTTTTGGAGAGACAATTTTTTTCAACAATCCGTAATCCTCAACTTCGTTCGGAGGCGTGCAAAAAAACAATCCTATTGTCGGTTTTTTCATCGCCAAAGAAACATGAAGCGCAAAGCTGTCAGAACAAACAACGACTTTGCATAATTTGATTATTGAAGCAAATTGCATATGCGAATTTTCAGGATTATTTCGGTGAATCTTTACATTATTCTCCAGCATTTCTTTCTCCAAGTCGTCGAGTTTTTTTGATTCATTTGGTCCGCCGAGAACAAGAATTTCATATTCGTTTTCGGAAGATTTTTTTATAAATTCCTTTAAATTTTCCTCATGCCATATCTTTGAAGGCCATCTTGAATCCGCGCCTATGTGGATTCCAATCAAATTTTTCCGATTTATTTTGTTTTTCTCGATAAAATTTTCAGCGTATTTCATGTCCTCTTCAGTCGGAAACAACGGAGGGTGCTGTTTTTTGTAAGGCAGTTCCGCGGCCATAAACATCATTTCCTGATATGTTTTCAGATTATTTTTTTTCAATTCGTCGTCAAATACGGTGTTCAAATAATATTCCGAGGCGGCGTTAAAACTTGACGGATAGCCCCCTTCAAAACAAAAACCGTATTTTTTATCGGCTTTTATTCTCATTGCCAAAGAGGTTGCCTCTTCCTCAGTGTCAAAATTATATAAAAAATCAAATTTTTCATTCAAAAGCTCATTGCAATTATCCAAAGAAAAAACTCTTTTAATTGCGAGGTTATTTGACAATAAATCCGTTGAGTTTTTTTTTGTTATCCATGTAACCTCTGAATCGGGATATTTTTCTCTGATTCCTTCTATTACTGGAAGAGTTCTGATAACGTCTCCCAAAGCACCCAATTTTATGATGCATATTTTTTTCATAGTTAAATTTAAAACAGGATTGGTTTTTTAAGCATTATGAAGAAAAACATTCAAATTTATATCGCCGGGAAAATAGGCACTGAAAATGAGAAAATCTTGCTTGAAAAAGTCGATGATTTGTGCAGAAAGATGGGATTTAGAACATTTCTTCCGCACAGAGATGTGGGCATTGCTAAAAACATA
Source organism: Candidatus Pacearchaeota archaeon (assembly GCA_016204145.1). Classification (GTDB taxonomy): domain Archaea; phylum Nanobdellota; class Nanobdellia; order Pacearchaeales; family GW2011-AR1; genus JACQLK01. The sequence continues at coordinate 3,247 of JACQLK010000018.1, forward strand.
GGGGATTCAAAAAGAATTTTTGAAGGAGATATTAAAATCGGACTTAAAAATTCAGACATTGTTGTTGCGGTTTTAGACGGTTTGCACGTCGGCGCCGGGACCGCTTGGGAATTGGGTTACGCTTATTCAAAAGGAACGCCTTCAATAGGATTGAAAACAGACGAGCCGATTTCAAGCGCATTTGAATATTTAAGTTCAATACTGATAGAATCCATGCCAATAGTCGCTTCTTTGGAAGAATTAAGGCAAAGATTGGCTATTTTCGGCGAAACTAATCCAACGGTTTAGTTGATTTTATTTCGACCTCTCTCCAACCGTCGGAATATTCTTTGTTCTTTTTTATTTCTTTGAATGCGACAAGGTAAATGTAAAGCCGCGCAAAATACAATTGAGCAAGCCAAAAAAGTTCTTTGCAATTTTTCGGGTGCGCGAAAAACACAAACAGGCCGTTTTTAACTTCATTGAAAAATGTTTTTGTCCTTGGCAATTCCGGAGCAATTTTGCTCAAATTTTCGTGTCCCTTTATGTTTCTTATCTTTTGATTTTTCCAATCATTCCAATTATCCGGGTTTTTAACATAAACTTCCGCTTTTTCCGCGTAAAAAATTTCAAATCCTTTTTTCCAGAATAAATGGGGAATTATACTGTCTTCGGAAACATCCCCGGGAAATCCTTTTATAACGCCGTTTCTTATGGCGAACAAGTAGCCGGAACATTCAAAAAAAACTTTTTTTTCGGACAGTTTTTTTCTGAGTTTGTGGGCCGCGTCAAACAAGAAATTAGCCCAATATCCGTACTTTGTTTTTCTGTCTTCCAACGGCACCGGTTTTCCTGTGACGCATCCTATTTTAGGGTTTTTGAAGGCAGTTAAGAGTTCAAAGACGGCGTTTTGAGAAACATAAACGTCTCCGTCGGTTAAAATAAAAATGTCGTTTTTGTCGTTTGAATAAAATTCCTGAAAAAGCAAATTCAGGGCGCAACTTTTCCCCTCTCCAGGGTCAAGAAAAAAAACAAATCTTTCATCTTTTATTTCTTTTTTCAAGAATCTTCCAACTTCAGGAAAAGGATCCACAACAATTACCTTAAATTTTTGGCTAATTTTCTGACTTAAAAAAACATTAACCGCCCTTAGAGTCGCTTTCGGTTCGTTAAAAGAGGTTATAATAATGTTAATCATTTTAGACAATTTCAAACGGATAATCATCCGGCCTTATAATCACGAGTTTTTCTTTGTCGTTGCTTGCAACTATGCGCACTTTTCTTTTTCCGTGCTTTCCAATATCAGATATCTCCGTCTCTTCAACGACAAAATCCGTTCCTGCGACTTTTACCTTGTCTCCTTTTTTCAAGTCCTTTGCATTTTTCTTCATAAATTAAATGGACTGACTAAATTTATAAAGATTATCCAACCATTTTCCATGTGAAAAACGCAATTGTTCTTTGCTCCGGTGGAATAGACAGCGTCACAACGGCGAATTATGTCAAAAAAAAATTAAAATACGATTCAATCATAATTCTTTTTTTTGACTATGGACAAAAATCAATTTTTATGGAAAGAAAATTTTCAAAAAAATGCGCGGAAAATCTCAGTTCCAAATTCATTGAGGTTAATGTTGAATTCTTAGGAAAAATCTCAACATCTTTGATAAATAAGGGCGGAAAAATAAAAAAACTTTCCAGAAAAGACCTAAAAAACACAAAAGACGAGTCGGAAAAATTTTATGTTCCGTGCAGGAATGCGGTTTTTCTCGTTTATGCCCTCGCAATTGCCGAGTCGATTTTTACGAGAAAAAAGAAAAAATACGATATCTTCGTCGGATTCAAGCAGGAGGGGAAGGAGAGCTATCCGGACACGACGAAAAAATTTGTAAATTCAATGAACAATCTATCCTCGGTTTCATGCGCAAGCGACTTTAAAATAATCGCCCCGTTAATTGAAATGGACAAGGAGGATATAATTGAACTCGGAACAAAATTGGGCGTCAGTTTCAAAGACACATCAAGCTGTTACATCGGAGAAAAAATTCATTGCGGCTATTGCCTTGCATGCAAACTCCGACAGGAAGGATTTTATTGGGCAAATATGAAAGATCCGACAAAATACAAAAGCAGTTAACGCCAAATCTACGCCTTGTATCTGACTTTGTCATACCATATTTTAAAAGACAAGGGCATTGAGCGATACACCGGCTTTATTATTTTCTCCCTTACGTCGTCGACAACTTCAACGACTTCTCCAACCGCGTAAGTCGGTTTCTCGTTTCTTATATTAAACTCCAAAACAGTTTCTTTTGTCAGGTAATCAACAAATCCCGCCGGCAACAATCCGTATCTCCTTTCAGTGCACGGACCCCGCATTAAATTCAAAATCAAATTCAGATAAGGATTTTTCTTTTTCAATTTTATATGTTTCCATCTGTCCCAATAATTTAAATTGCTCGCAGCGTCGTTGTAATTTTTTACATATCCGTCTTCCAACGCCCTTTTGTACAAGGGGGTTCCTTCAAAGAAGATAAGATTATTCACGCTTAGAAAATACGGCTTGGGTATTTTTTGCAATAAATTTATTGTCGCAAGAATATCTTCGTTTGTCTCATATGGATTGCAGGTAATCACATCGTACATCACAATTAATTTGTCCTTATACCTATTTAGTATTTGCGCACATTTTAAAACCTGATCGGCAGTAATAAATCTGTTGTAAACTTCCCGGTTCAGCCTGTCGCTACCGCTCTGAATTCCTATTATTATGTCAGTGCATCCCGCCTCCACCAAAAGACGGATTTTTTCGTCGCTCAAATCGCCAAACGCCATTGTCGCCGGCTCCGCGAGACATTTAAATCTGATTCCTATTTCTTCTCTGTATCTCCTGGAGAATTCTTTAAGCCAGTCCAATTTTCTTACAGTGATGGTCTCATCCCTAATGTCAAAGACCTGAATTGAAGGAAATTTTTTCTTCAGTCGTTTAAATTCCTCAATTACGTAATCAACGCTGTGAGTTCTTAATAAATCCCCCTTTCCCTTGTACAACGCCCTTAAGATATTATTTGTGCAATAAGAGCACGCTTGGGGGCATCCTCTTTCTGTCTGAAAAAAAATCATTCCGGCAAGATGCTTTTCTTCAAAAGGGACAAGTTGTTCGTTTTCCAAAATCAATTGGTCTTCGATTTCATAATCGGGGTGCGCCAAGACGTCAAGATTGTTTGCCGGCGGTCTTACCGGATTTCTGTATTCTTTCCCGTTTTTTCTTATCCATAAATTTTGTATCTTCGTGATATTTTCATTTTTGCCCATTTTGTTTGCAAGTTCAACAAGCGCCTCTTCTGCTTCGCCAACGGCAATTATATCGCACAATTCAAAACATTTCTCCGGAAAGAAAGTTGCGTGAGGCCCGCCCCAGACCACTGGCACCCCTTTTTTTTGGAAAAGATCGATTAATTGCTTGGCCCTTCCGGTAGTGCTCTCCATTGAACCTATCCCCACAAGATCGCTGTTTTTGGTTTTTTCTTCAACCTGCTTTAACTCCTTTTCAGAGTATTTCCTTGCGTAGTCCTCGGCAAGAGGAAGAAATATCAGCAATACTTCATGTCCTTCCCTTTCCAAACACGCTGAAAGAGTTCTTAACCCTTGATCAGACGGGAAAGTTGAAGTGGATAGTAAAGTCACCCTCATCCATTCCGGAAATATTAGAAGTTTATAAGCGTTATGAATTTATTTTTTAATAATTGAGGCGTATTCTCCCATATATCTTTTATAAATCAAATCCCAATCATAATTCTTTGATTTTTTTATGTTATTTTTTGAAATTTTCTTTGCAAGTTTTTTGTCATCAATAATTTTCAAGATATTTCTCTCCAAATTTTCCAAGTCCCCGTATTCTGAGAAAAATCCGTTTTCTCCGTCTGACATCTCATAAGGAATTCCGTTAACAGGCGATGCGACTATTGGAAGTCCGGAGGCCATTGCCTCAAACAAAGTCAGCGGAAGACCTTCGCGATAACTAGGCAAAACATAAACATTTGCCGACTGATACATCTCTGCAATTTTGTCTTTTCCCCTCAACGGACCGAGATATTTCATATTTTTATGCGGCAGGATTATTTTTTTAACTTCTTCCGCCATTCCCTCATCAGGACCGACCCATACAAAGGCGACATCCTTTCTTTTTTTTGAAATATTTACAGCAACCTGAGCGAGTTTTTCCGGACCTTTTGTAGGGTTCAGACGCCCGAAGAACAAAACAAGATTTTTTTCTTTTATTTTATTTTTTTTCTTGTATTTATTTGTTTTTATTTTTTTGTAGAAAATTCCGTCCATTCAGTTAGGTATGACTTTTATTTTTTCCTTTTCAGTAAATTTTTTTATTGTATCTACTTCCCACGGAGTTATCGCAATTACCTTGTCAATAAGGCCAAAAGCCAACTTGTTTAAAAATAAATCATTAAGAAATATAAACGGTCTTAACATTTTTGGCCTGAATTCCGCACCAGCCCACGGACAATGAGTTGTGTGAATGTGTTTTATTCCCCTTATTTTCGACAAAATTCCCGCAATCATTATGTAAGCATGTCCGGATACATGAGTGTGAATGATGTCAAATTTACCGTCGAATTTCCAAAGCAAAGACGGCCATATGAAAGTGCTGAGGGACATTCTGAACAAATAGGGTATTCTGTGAACATGAATTCCATCGATTATTTCTTCTTTTCTCTCTATTCTGTTGTTTTTGTCAGAGTCGCAACAAAAAACATGGACTTCGTGCCCTTTCGCAACCTGCCTTTTCGCGAGTTCATACATTACCTGCTCAACTCCCCCAAAAGTCGGGAAATAAAACATATTTATGTGGGCGATTTTCATATTTTTAGTCGTTAAGAAAATAATTTATTTTTTCCGCAATCATCGCCGCATCTTGCTCTTCAAGAAGAGGATATATCGGAAGGGAAAGAATTTCCCCTGAAATTTTTTCGGTAATTTCCAATTTCGGAACAGCCATTATTTTTTTTATCGCCGGCTGGAGATGGACTGGGGTAGGATAATGAATTCCGAGAAAAATATTCTCCATTCCCATTTCGTCTATTATTTTTTTTCTTTTTTCACAAGGAACACGGATCACATAAAGATGATAACTATGCCTTGAATTTTTATTTTCAGACGGAATGATTATCCGCCGGTTATTTCTGAATGCATCGTCATAAATTTTGGCGATTTTTCTCCTTTTTTCAATAAAATCCTCAAGAAGCTCAAGTTGTTTCGTTCCGATTGCGCAATGGATTTCCGAAAGGCGATAATTGCTTGCGGGGAGGACATGATTATATCTTCCTTCTTCTCCATGGTTCCTCAGCATGGAAGACATTTTTGCAATTCTGTCATCGTTTGTTATTATCATTCCTCCTTCGCCGCAAACAGTCATATTTTTTGTCGGGTAAAAACTAAAACATCCAGCCGCTCCGAAAGAGCCGACTTGTTTTCCGCCGTATCTTGTTCCATGCGCCTGCGCGCAATCCTCAATCAAAAAAATCCCGTGAGTATCGCAAATTTTTTTCAGGGAATCCAAGTCGCCGGAGTTTCCGTAAATATGCACAACTATCAGTGCCTTTGTTTTACCAGTTATTAGTTTTTCAATTTCAGCGGGATTCAGAATGTAGCTTTCCTCTGAAATTTCCGCGAAGACAGGCGTTGCTCCAACGGCAAGAACCGGCTCGACAGTCGGCATCGTAGTGTGCGAAGGAACGATAACTTCATCACCTTCTTTTATTCCCAGGGACCTTAAAACCAGTTCTATCGCAACGGTTCCGTTGCTCACCGCAATTGCGTGTTTTACGCCGCAGTATTCTGCAAATTTTTTTTCAAACTCCCTCGCCTTTTCGCCATTTGAGAAAATTCCCGAATCAAAAACATCGTTTATCGCGTCCCTCATCTCCTGATTGACAAAAACTTTAGAAGTAAATATCCTCTCCTTATTCATAAAAAAATCTTGTCGAAAATCATATAAAAAGATTATGATGCTCGCTTACTGTTGAAACGATGAACTCAATCATCATAAATGTTTTAAACAATCGCCGTGATGTTCAGCCATGAAGGCGCTTGTAACGGGCGGTTCAGGTTTTATCGGGAGCAATTTTATAAGATATCTTCTTACCGACTCCGAGGTAAATGAAGATTTAGAAATTTTAAATGTCGATAAATTGAGCTACGCCGGAATGGGAAAGAACATAGAACATATGGGGCTTTCGGAGAATAAAAATTATAAATTTATCCGCGCGGATATTTCAGACAAAGACGCGATTGAAAAAATATTCTCGGAAGAAAATCCGGAATTGGTTTTTAATTTTGCCGCGGAAAGCCATGTTGACAGAAGCATAGAGGATTCGGAGAATTTTGAAAAATCAAATTTTCTCGGAGCGTGCAATCTTTTCAAATCGGCAATAAAAAACAATGTGAAGAGATTTGTCCAGATTTCAACAGACGAGGTTTACGGAAGCATAGAGAACGGAAGTTTTTCAGAAGATGCGAAATTAAATCCGTCAAGCCCGTATTCTGCGACGAAAGCGGCCGCGGATCTCAATGCCCTTGCATATTTCAAAACACATAATTTTCCGGTAATAATCACAAGAAGCGCAAACAACTACGGAGAATATCAATTTCCTGAAAAGATTCTTCCGGTTTTCATAACAAATCTCATCGGCGGGAAGAAGGTTCCGCTGATGCATTCGGCGGAAAATCCCGGATTGAATGTTAGGGATTGGCTCAATGTAAAAGACAATTGCAGGGCGATATGGTTTGTCGCAAAAAATGGGAACATTGGAGAAGTTTACAACGTTCCCGGAGAAAATGAAAAAACAAACACCCATATGACAAATTTGCTCTTGAACAATTTCGGATTCGGAGAAGAGATGATAGAAAAAATTCCGCACAGAAAAGCGCACGACTTCAGGTATTCCGTTTCCGGAAAGAAATTAAAAAATCTCGGGTTTCTGCACAAACACAATGATTTGGAAAAAGAAATAAAAAACCTCGTCGAATGGTACAAAAAAAATCAGAATTGGTGGAGGCCATTGAAAAAGTGAGGGGGATTATTTTAGCGGGCGGAACAGGCAGCAGGTTGTACCCTTGCACAAAAGTCACAAACAAGCATCTGCTTCCGGTTTACAATAAACCGATGATTTATTATCCGCTGAAAACGCTGATTGACGCGGGAATAAAAGAGATCATGATAATTTCCGGAAGAGAACATGCAGGCGATTTTGCAAATTTGCTTGGGGCTGGAGAAGAATTCGGAGTCAAATTCACATACGGCGTGCAAGACAAAGCAGGAGGAATAGCCGAAGCGTTATCATTGGCAGAAAGTTTTGCCAATAACGAACCGATAGTTGAAATTTTGGGGGACAATCTTTTTGAGGATAATATAACAGAATATATAGAATCGTTCAAGAAGCAGATACAAGAAAATAACAAAATGGGCGCGAGAATTTTTCTTAAGGAAGTCGGATTGAAAGCGGCGAGAAGATTTGGAGTGGCGGTCGTTGAAAATGGAATTGTAAAATTTGTCGAGGAAAAGCCGCAAAATCCAAAATCAAATTTGGCAATGACCGGATTATGTATGTTTGATTCAGGCATTTTTGATGTAATAAAAACGTTAAAACCTTCAGCGAGAGGCGAACTTGAAATCACAGATGCAATAGATTATTATGTCAAGCGCGGAAATTGTTATTATGATAAATTAAAGGGGTATTGGTCTGACGCCGGAACTTTTGAATCGTTGAACAGAGCAAGCAATCTTGTAAGAAAAAAAGAGGTTAGCGACGATGACCACTGGGCTGACACAAATGATTTTGCCGACAACTTCAAATTTCCTTCTAAAGAGGATAGCAAAGAAACCATAATGGAAAAGATTTCGCAACTAACAAAAAAGCAGGCGGAAATTTTGGATTATGTTTTGGCGAAGGAGAAAAACAAGAGCTGATTTTAATAGATTAAACTGGACCAAGCTTTTTTATTATTGTATCCGGAGTTTTCTTTACCTTAATTCCTTTTGTATCGCTTGATTCAAAATGCATGGCAATTCCCTTTCTGCCTTTTCTTTGATTGTTATAAACAGAATATGCTGTTGACAAGCTTAATTCTGCAGGAGAGTAATCTCCCAATCTTAAATTTTCCGGGGTAACTTTTATAATTTCTTCCAAATCATAAGGGGGGTCGCGATGAAATTCGTACCACTCATAAACTAATCCCTCTTTTTGGTCAATAAGAAGACGAGAATTAGATCCTATCAGAGCGATACAATCTCCCCAGATAGAATTAGCATTAGCCGCAAATTTTCTCAACCCCATATCGTTATTTATCGTCGTTAATAATCTCTCAATATCTGATTCAAGTTCTTTTTGGCTTTTTGGATTAGATTTAAAATTATTTGAAACCCTTTTTCTTAGTCCGCTAAAAGTCCAAAACCCCAATCCATCCAATCGCGAAGGGGTTAAACCCGCCAAGTCGTAGGTTATCTTTAAATATTTGTTAACTAATTCTGGAGATTTATATGTCATTTTAAGAAATCAAAATTTCGCCGGGAATTTGTATTCTCTTCCCGCAGAAGTGTCGTAAACTTTTATTGATAATCCGTCGCGGTTTAACCTTTCCACAGTTTCATTGAGGTCTAATTTTTGTCCCGTTAATTTTTCGTATCCCCATATTAATCCAGAGAGAGATTCGTCCAGCATCGGCAAGTCAGTCAGATTTGCAGGTTCGTATCCTACCGGATTGATATTAGACAGTTTCCCCTGAGCAAAAATTAAATTTTTCAACTGTTCAAATGGAACAAACAAATGCTCCACCCCCCTCTCTTTATCCGCTTCTTTTTGCTTGCCTTGCATCTCCAAACTTTTTATCATTTCTTCCCGAGTTACCCTTAATCCTTTTTCAGTCATATTAATCTTTCCTACAGATGAAAGATATGCCTCGACAGTTCTCCACCCTGCCCCTAAAAAATCTTGGACATGATTATAACTTACTGATTCTACAGGCGCGTTGAATGTTCCCGCAATTTCTTTTTTTCTTCTGTTCAATTGAGCTTGAACATCATATAACCTTGGATTTTCTATAACTTCGTCAGAAACCAAATCCTTTGGGCGCGGTTCAATGTATCCTGAAGACATATATCCGCATGGCTCATGAATCAATGTTCTCGGACAATGAACTCCTTCGGGCCTTCTCTGAAATACAACTTTTGAGTCCTTTGTTGCAGTCAAAAACCCTACGGACAAAGCCGGATTAAATCCCAATTCAGGCGCAAATGGAAGTTTTTTTGCAAGAGAGTCCGTTAAAGCTTTAACTTCCCTATACTGCATAGTCCCCAATTTTATCACTCCATTTGTTCTTCCAAAAATTATTGATTCAACAGACGGAACCAACGAATTAAAAGACATATTTAGCGAATTCATATAATCAGACAACTCTTTTCCAAAAGAAGCTTTATTTCTTGTTGGCACTGTTGATAAATTTCTTCCGTTAAGAGGGTAAACATCAATCCAAGCGCCTTGTCGTGCCATAAAAATTCAGAGAAGATTTGCTATTTAAACCTTATGAAAAAAAATCCTTATTCTGTGATATATATTTTAAAAAATCATATTCCTAAAATTCCATTCTATCGTCTTTCTCAATCCATCTTCCAAAGTTGTTTTTGGAGTCCATCCCATTTTTGAAATTTTTGAAATGTCTGCCGCAAAATGCCCTGGCTCTACGGATTTTCTGTCTTCAGGGTATGGAATTATTTTTATATCTCCTCTTTTTGAAATTGAAATAATTATTTCAGCAAGCTCATTTATTGTGGACAGATTTCCGCCAATAGGATTTTTCATTCCTTCTTTTCCAATGCAGCATCCCAGATTGAAAAATTCCCCATGGACTTCCGAAGATGATAAAAGTAAAAACGCATCAACAACATCGTCAATGTAGTTGAAATCCCTCAGAACTTCGCCGCCGCCCCAAAGTTCCATTGTTTCTCCTTTTATCGATTTCTCTATAAAAACCGGAACCGCGGCGCCGGAGTTTGATGATTGCCTCGGACCGTAGACATTCGTCAGACGCAAGCTGTTTATACAAATGTCTCTGTTTTGATCACGAAGAACATTTCCGACGATAAAATGATACGATTCCGCCGCATTTTTGCTTATTGATTGATAATCGGTCATATTTTTCGGCGGAAAATTCTCGCCTACCGGAAGCTCTTCTTGCGGGACTTTCCCATACTGGTCGCGAGTTCCCGCGAAAATTATTTTCAGTTTTTTTTCCGGATTTTCAACCATTACCTGCCTGCACGCTTCAAGGAAAAAAACCTGCGACAAGAAATTTAAATTTGTGTCAAATTCCAATTCTTTTTGATTTAGTTTTGTATGCTTAATGGAGCCGGCAAGATTAAAAATTATATCCGACTCCCTAATCAACGGTTTCATTTTCTCAATATTTTTTATATCGCTTTCAACGCCCGAATAAACTTCGACATTTTTTGCGTTTTTCAAGCCGGAAATATTTTCAAAACTTCCGCCAAGCCCTTCAACCAAAGAATCAACTATTATTATTTTCTTAGGATTAAATTCGGATATTCTAATTGCAAGATTGCTTCCCATAAAACCTAAACCCCCGGTTATGAGAATTGTTTTTTCTAAAAATTCATCCTTATAATTTTGCATGTCAATCAGTCGGATTTGTTTAGTTCCCTGTTGTCAATTCCGGAATAAGACACCTTTCCAAATAATTCAAGAGTTTCTTTCATTGATTGACGCAAATCATCCTTGAATTCAAATCCCAATTTGATGATTTTTTCATTTGAGGCATGATACGGCTTTTGATTCAGCAAAGGGGACTTTGTTATTTCAATTTTCAGATTTGGAACAAATTCTTTTATGGCATCGATAATATCCTGCATGGAATAATTTTTTGTGACGACATTGTAAATTTCTCCGGACTTTCCGTGTTTCTCAAGAAATTCAAACGCGCGAATATCGTCGTTCAACCCCAAATAAGGGCGGCGGCTGTTTAATGCCGAATCCCAAACAGTAAGAGGTTTGTTCGTTGCGGCGAGATAGCAGAATTTATTTATTGCAGTATGAAATCTCATCCCTACGCTCGTTCCGAAAATCGTTCCCATTCTTAGGACAATTATTTCCATTTTTTCTGTTTTTGCTCTTTCTTGCAAAAATCTTTCGGACGCGAGTTTTGTCGTCGCATATGGAGAAGACGGCTTGAAGTCCTTGAAATTCTCATCGACAATTCCTTCCGCCTCGCCGTAAACGCTTGTTGACGACGGGAAAAGAAATTTTTTAACCCCAGAATTTGAGGCGACGTTGACAACTTTTTTTGTTCCCTCAAAATTAATCCTTTCCGTTTCTTCCGGTTTTGCAATTGTCGCGGGCGCGTCGGTTATAGATGCAAGATGTATCATGACATCAATATCTTTCATCGCTTTTTTCAAGTCAGAGTCGTTCATTATGTCTCCTTCAATAAATTCATATTTTTTTCCATTAGGAAGATTAAACAAAGAGCAATATCTTTGAACAAGAAAATTGTCCAAAATCCGAATCAGTTCAATGTCATCTCTTTTTGCGTATTCTCTTATTAATTTTGAGCCGATGTGTCCCAAACCGCCCGTTATAAGAAATTTTAACCCCATTAAACGCCCAGAAAAAAAATGTATTTAAGGATTATGGAGATGAAAAACAGATTTTATATCATAAATATTTATAAACGAGATCTTATGTTAGAGAAAAATGGCAGACAAGTTAGAAAATTTAATTGAAAGCGAAGAGAAAACAGATATAGCTCAAAAACTAAGAAACATAAAATGGAGAAGAGCAGTCGCAGACACCTTTTCAATGATTTCTTTTTCCTTTATTGTTGAAGCTCCAAGGGAACTTGCCATTGGAATGACTCCAGGACAAACTTTGTATACAAGATTGATTGGAATTCCCGTTGACTTGACTATTGGAAGACCTTATGGAATTTATTTGGACTGGATGAGAAAAAAATTTGGCTCTGAAAAAGTTAGCGGGATTTTAAATAAACAAAGATTGAAAAGAACTCTTGTTGATACCCTCGCTTTTTCTACTGCCATGGCGCCGATATATGCGGGAGCGTTGTATATTGCGGGCGTTGACTTAAAAACAGGAATTGCCGCAGTTGCATCCGGAGCATTGTATTCAACAGCGCAAGGAGCGCCATACGGGATTTATAGCGATTTTGTCAGAAAAATGTTTAATGGGAAAAAATAATCTTATATTTTATAATATGATTAATTTTATATAGTGCGAAATTGAAACAAAAAAATGTCAAAAAAATTCCCAAGAAAGGAAATTTATGTTTATACTTCTCCCGTTCCTCTTGGCGAAGGAAGAGTTGTTGCATTGAAGGACAGGGAATTTTCAATAGGGAGGCGGCTTAGAGAATATTCCGAAAAAAGATGGGAAACAGACAATAAGGGCTGGAACAGTTCTGTAATTCCGACTGCAATAAACATAGAAACAGATGAGCATTCCATGATAATTCACTGCGGATTAACGGAATACAAATATCTCCTCGGAAGAGTAAAATTTGCCGCAGAAAAAGGGGAGAGCGATTTGACCGAATCAGTAAACGGACTCAGCACAGAGATTGTGCCGATTACTCCGGATGATATTTTTCCGCTGGAACGAAGGTCAAAATCAATAACTCAACAAGGGGCGGGTTTCTATGACGTTCCAAGCGCCGGGCAAAATGCGCAAATGTGGTTGGACAAATTGCCTATGGAAAAATCCAAGTTAGTAAAAGATATTTTTGACATGTTCGGATTTCCAAGATGGAACCTAATAAGAAACCTCTCGCTTGAAGAAGGAGAAATTGGGGAAATTTTCTATACCGGTTTCTCAAAAGGATTTGAAGTAAGTTTGGACATGCAATTTAACGGATATGTCAAAATAAAACCTTCCGCAGAGGAAATCAGAACCAGGAAAGGCAATATGGAAAAATTATTCTACAGGTGGAAAGATTTGCCGGAGATCTTGAGGTCAATAAACAATAATGGAAGAGTCGGGCATAGGATAAAGGAAGATATCTACGGAAATATTCCGCAGCCGACGAAAGAAGGATTCAAAATCGTCGACGATTGCCTTGGCACTTTGCTAAGCAATACATTTCACCTCAATGGCAAGAATCAATATCTCGACGGAATGAAAATTTTAAAGGAAAAAGGATATAAAGTAGAGGGTTATCTTAAATAAAACTTAATCGTCTTTCTCAATCCGTCGCCAAAGGAAATTTTCGGAAACCATCCCGTCGCTGTTTTGAATTTTGAATAATCGGCGACAAAATTCCTTTTATTTATTTCGCTCTCATCTCCAGGAAACTCTACGTGTGTTATTGCAACGCTCTTGTTTGAAGAGTCCTCGACGATCTTTTTAATGTTATCAACAACCTCGTTCATCGTTTTTCCCTCTCCTGAACCCAAGACATAGAATTCTCCGTTTGTTTTTTCAGAAATCGCCGCAAGAATGAACGCGTCGACGTAATTCTGCACGTAGGAATAATCCCGAATAAAATCCCCCTTTCCGTAGACAGTCAGAATTTCTCCCCTTAATGCGCGGCCAATCATAAAATTCAAAACGCCTCTTGAAGGATTGTCAATGCTTTGAAATTCCCCGAAAACATTTGACAATCTCAGCACGCAATAATTTATTCCGTAAACCGAATAATACATTTTGAGATATTTTTCCGCGATTAATTTGTTGAGCTCGTAAACAGAGACCGGATTTTCAGGAGAATCTTCCGCGGGGCTCAGGTTTTCAGTTTTTCCAACCACAGTAACCGTGCTTGTGAAAATTACCTTTATTCCGGGATTTTTCTTCCTGCACGACTCCAAAATGTTCAAAAGTCCGATTATATCATTTTTAATGTCCTCTTGCGGATTTGACATTGATTTTTTCAAATCCGTCTGCCACGCCAAATGAAACAAATAATCTTTTTCCTCCAACGATTCCGAGACAAACGAATCATCGGTTAAATCGCCTTCAAGAAATTTTATTTTTGATTCAACCCCTTTTAAATTCTCCCGGCTTTTTCCGTTTCTTGAAATTATAAAAACATCAACTCCTAATTCGAGCAATCTTCTTGCCAGATTGCTTCCCAAAAAACCGCATCCCCCAGTTATAAGGGCTTTTTTTCCGCTCATCGCGGAGAAATCAAAATCCATATTTTTGGATAGATGAATTATTTATAAAATTTGCCTAATCATGCTGTATAGCAAACCTTCATAATCTATTTAAACAAAATTTGTAATTCCCGATAATGGAACAAATCCCGAGAAACTGCAGGATTTGCAATACAAACAACCTGAAAAAATTCATTTCTTTCGGCGAGATGCCCGTCGCAAACGCTTTTCTCACAAAGGAACAGCTTGAAAAAATAAAAAGCGGAACGGGAAGAGAATTCAAATATGAAATGTCCGCAGGATTCTGCGAGAACTGCAAAATGGTTCAAATGATGAACATAGTCCCGTATGAAAAATACATTGTTCCCGACGATAAAGGAAAGACGAACTACGCATTTTTTTCTTCGACGTCAAAGGCGATGGAAGAGCATTTTGCGGGAATTGCAAGAGAAATAGAAGAAAAATTCCTCGAGCTTAATTCAAAAGTCCTTGAAATCGGAAGCAATGACGGAATTTTTCTAAAGGCGTTCAAAAACCACAATGTTCTCGGAATAGAACCATCGCAAAATGTCGCCGAAATAGCGCAAAAGCGGGGAATTGAAACAATAACTGAATTTTTTTCGGAAAAATTGGCTAACAGAATAGTTGCAAACATGGGAAAATTCAAGGCGATATTTTCCGCAAATGTTATTTTGAATATAGCGGATTTGCACGATTTGCTCAACGGAATAAACTCCCTTCTCGAGAGCGACGGAGTTTTTATTTTTGAAGATCCGTACATTGTCGATATACTTGAAAAAACGTCATACGACCAAATTTACGACGAGCATATTTGGTATTTCTCCCTCACATCACTCAAGAATCTTTTTGAAATGCACAACCTTGACTTGTTCGACGCGGAAAGGCAAGAAGTTCATGGCGGCTCAATGAAAGTTTATGCTTGCAAAAAGGGAGAAAAGGAAAAAACAGAAAGATTAAATGCGTATTTAGCCGACGAGAAACGGAAGGAAATCGACAGGATAAATCCTTACCTTGAATTTGCCAAAAAAGTTGAAGAGTCAAAAGGAGAACTCGCAAGAATCCTGCGCGATTTGAAATTGCAAGGCAAAAAAATCGTCGGATACGCTGCGGCATCAAAAGGAACAATTGTTCTGAATTATTGCGATATAGGAAAAGAAACGTTGGATTACATCTCCGACTCAACCCCATTCAAACAGGGATTGTTCAGCCCCGGAAAGCACATTCCAATTGTTTCACCGGAATTTTTTCACGAAGACAAAAATGCAGATTACGCGCTGTTAAGCGCGTGGAATCATGCGAAAGAAATAATGGAAAAAGAACGGGAATTTTTGAAAAGAGGCGGGAGATTCATAGTTCATTATCCAAAAGCAAGGATACTTGAATATGAAAACGATGAAAAAAATCCTTCACAGGAAAAAATAAATTTTGTAAATGATTTGCTTGATACAAAAAAATTAAATATTTTTGCAAACGACCAAGGTTATTTGTTTGAAACAATAAGGACAGATGATAAAATTTACGATGGAAAATTCGGGCAGGTTTTGATTTCTGTTTTATATCCGGGGGTTGTAAAGGGTTGGCATCTGCATCATAAACAAACAGAATACACCACTTGCATCAAAGGAAATATAAAATACGTCGCCGTAAAAGAAAATTCCGACGGAACAAAAAATGTCCAGACATTGACAATAGGAGAGAAAAATCCGATTGTGGTGAAAGCAAAAACAGAGATTTGGCACGGGTATATGCCCCTGTCAAATCAGGAAGCAATCGTTCTTCATTTGTCAGACACTCCTTTCAATTCAAAAGACGACGACACCATGAGGAAAGATCCTTTTGAATTCGGCGATTTCTGGACTGTAAAAAAGGGATAAATTATTTTTGCTTTTTCTGTTCTTCAAGAGCTTCGGTATTTCTTTTATTTTCTTTCAGAACATCTTTATTTCTTGAACCCCCCTCTTCATCTCCAAGAAAAAAACCTTGCCAAAATCCAAGGACATTTATCATGTGTTCCGGAATTGCCCCAAACAAGAAATTAACAGGCAATAAGTGATAATATTTTTCTAAAGGATACCTGAAATAGATTGAACAAAATCCCAAGAAAGGTGTCGCGCGGATTATTCTCTTAACAAATCCTATTGGATGAAAATCGGAGCCATAAGTCCTAGCAGTTATTCCATTAAATCTCGAATAAGCATGAAAAGTTTTCAGCATTTTTTTGTAGTTGTAATGGGGATGCATGTGATAAACTATGACATTTCCCCGTTCAACTTTCCCAATTTTTCTTATTTTTATGCTGAAATCAACATCAATCGCTGAAGTGTTTTCATCAATGTATCCTATTCTCTCCAAGTCCTTTTTTCTGTATGCGCAAGTTGTGAGATTCCCTTCGGGTTTTCTAACTTTCAAATCCCCCATAGTGAACATTCTCACTAAAAAAGGGCGTTTTTTCCACTGATACTCTGGAAGAAACAAATCCGAAAGAACCGCCACCACTTCTTTATTTTCAAGGGGTTTTATTATTCTTTCAATGAATTTTTCATTTTCCGGGACGCAATCCTGAGCAAGAATGACAATAAATTCCCCGTTTGCCTCCTTGATTCCCAAGTTTATTGAAACTGCTTCAGGGTTGTTCCATTTTTCAATTATCTCTACAGAAATTGTTTGTTTTTTCAACGCGTCTTTCAATCTGCCGAAAACATCCCCTTCCGGCCGGAAAACCGGGATAATTACGCTAACTTTTGGATTTTTTACAGGCATTTTACGAGTAGTTATTTATATTAAAATCAGATTCTCTTATTTTATCCTTTTCAATGAATATTCTATTAAAAAGCTCAAGATTCGTCGCGAATAAGATTTGCCTTAATGTTTTGTCATCGGACAATTCTCCAGATTTTATTTTTCTTATGATATTTAATATATTTTCTTTTTTTATTATCTTTGGAATGGACGAGTTTGAAATTATACTTTCCGATATTTCAACAAAATTATTTCTAAAATATTTTTCAAGAGGCATGTGAAACGGAAGTTTAACCCGGCGAACTATTTCCTCAGGCAATATCCCCTCCATTGTTTTTTGAAGGATATATTTTTTGCGATTTTCTTTCCATTTTAGCGCTGAGGGCACGGTCATTCCAAATTCCATTAATTCATAATCAACAAACGGG
This sequence comes from Candidatus Pacearchaeota archaeon, assembly GCA_016204145.1. Classification (GTDB taxonomy): domain Archaea; phylum Nanobdellota; class Nanobdellia; order Pacearchaeales; family GW2011-AR1; genus JACQLK01. Next base: position 20,605 of record JACQLK010000018.1, read on the forward strand.
GTCCTTATCTCATGGGAACTTGCCATACTCATTCTGTCCAGTCGCAAAAGATGAATGCCCGGCAGTTGTTTTTTTATCTCAAAATGCAGCGAAGAGTTCAGATGCTCATCAAATGGAACATTTTCAATTTCAGACAAGATAATTTTTTCAGGAATAAGGGAATTTTTTTCATGAGAAAGCACCTCGCCGCTAAAAAAAATTTTCTTGTCTTCCGCGTTCGAGAAATGTCCAGAGATCATGCAGTTTATCTTTTCCGCATCAGGGATATTATTTTTAAGAAATATTCCGGAGCGGTTATAACCTGCAAAAATTTCATCGCTGCCTTCCCCAGACAAATCAATTGTGACGTTGTTTTTGCTTATTCCTTTTGACAGGAAATACGTTGCGTACATGGCGGGTTTTTCAAACGGCATTTCGGCATGCCATAAAACTTTTGCAAGATTTTTTGTCACATCATTAAAATCAACAATTATCTCATGATGATCCGTCCCAAAAAAATCCGAGACAATTTTTGCTTCCTTCAATTCGTCAGATTCATCGTTAAACCCCACTGTAAACGTCTTTACGGGGTTTTCAGTAAACCGGCTCATAAATGCAACGACACTGCTTGAATCCAATCCCCCAGAAAGAGACGCCCCAATAGGAACGTCGGCAACCATTCTCTTTTCAACGGATTGTTTAAGAATATTCCGAAGTTTATCGACGAAATAATTTTCCGAACCATTTTCGACCCTAACTTCCAATCCCCAATATTTTTCAATTCTCAGTTCCTTGAAATCATAAATCAGCGCATGACCCGGCGGAACTTCGCATATATCTTTTAAGAGAGTTTCATTATTAATCGAATGCGCATAAATCATCAGCTGGTTTAGCACTTCGAAATTCATTTCCTTTTTTATTTCCGAATTTTGCAATAAGGATTTTATCTCTGAAGCGAATATAAATTTATTTTTAATTTTGTCAAAATAATAAAATAAAGGTTTCACGCCTAAACGATCGCGAACAAGAATTATCTTCTTATTCCTTGAATCCCAGATTGCAAATGCGAACATTCCATTAAATAAATTCACGGAAGTGATGCCATATTCTTCATATGCGTGAATGATAACTTCAGTGTCCGTGCCTGATTTAAACCGATGTCCTTTTTTTTCAAGATCATATTTTATTTCGGCAAAATTATAAATTTCTCCATTATAAACAATCCAAATAGTTCCATCCTCGTTGCACATTGGCTGCCTTCCTTTTTCACTTAAATCAATTATATTCAACCTTCTATGGCCGAGAGAAATAAGGGGGTCCGCATAATAATCATACTGGTCCGGACCGCGGTATCTCATTATGTCAGTCATCTCCTTCAGCGTTTTTCGGTCTTCCCAGTTAAATCCACATATCCCGCACATTTTCCTGCGACTCCTCTTTTAAAATTTGATTCAAAATTCTTTCGGCTTCAATAAGATCATTTTCATCATCAACTTCAAACCAACTTAATCCGGCAGTATCGACAACATTCATCTTATGAACAAGTATTGTCGGATTTATAGCCTCTGATTGAAAGGCATTCAAATCCCCCAGTTCTATAACTTTTTCAGCCTCATAAAATAATTTTTCCGAAGCCTCTTTTGAAAATTTATATATCCCGAGAGCCTTGCCTATGGAATCTTTTTTCTTAGTTATTCTTGTTATTATATTGTCAAAGCCAAATGCCTGCATGCTCTCCCGATGGGCCTCAACAATCGCGCCGTTTTTAATCTCAGTATTAAGAAGCCGTTTTAGAATGTTCCTGTTAAACAAAACATCCGCGTGAAAATAAATGAAATCTTCATTTTTCAGATAATCTTTGGCAAGGCACATTGAATACAAGGTATTTGTTTTTTCATAAACCGGGTTTTCAATGAAATTGAAATTCACGCCAGGATATTTTTGCTTTAAGAGGCCCATTATTTTTTCTTTTTGAAATCCCACTATTACAATCAAATCGTTTATCTTATTGGAGATTATTCTATCTACTATCTGAAACAGAATCGGCTTGCCTCCGACTTCAAGAAGGGATTTCGGGCTGTCTTCGGTATAAATTCCAAGCCTTGTTCCCCTGCCCGCAACAAGTAAAAGCGCTTTCATAAGGTTTAATAATTTTATTTAGATAATAACGAGATGTTTACAACAAATTTAAATAGCATAAGTTTAGTATTTAAATTATATGAAAGGCAATAATATCTCCGAAAAAATAACCATAATTCCAGAGAGCGGCAAAAAATATTTCTACGGTTATCCGAACAAACCGGTTGTCGTCGGAGTTTGTTATAACGGAAAACAAAATTTTCTGCCAGTAGCGTGGAATACGGGAATATCCTATCACCCATTCTTATACGGGGTTTCTATAGGAACAGACAGATATTCCCATGAACTTTTGTCCAAAGCAGATTCATTTACAATAAATTTCGTTGATTTTAAGGATATTAAAATCATACGGGCTCTCGGAAGGAGCACCGGAAAAGAGATAGACAAAATAAAAGAGTTTGACTTAAGCGTAAGCGATGCGGAAAAAATCAATTCTCCCGTTTTGGACTTTGCTTATTGCACTTTTGAATGCGTTAAAAAAAACGAGATTCTTTTGGGAGACCATACACTATTCGTCGGAGAAATTGTTTTAATAAAAATAGACAAAGATGCAATTGGGGGAGAATATGAAACGTTAAATACCGAAAAAATATCTCCGATTATTTATCTTGGAATAGACAATTATATCGCTTTAGACAAAAAAAGCAGAACTTCCCTGAAAAACCTGCCATTTCACTATAAAGACGGCAAGCCAAGATAGTTTAATTTTTCTTTCTATGAAGCAGCATGAAATCAAAAAATAATTCTCCCATTAGAAGAGAATATTCCATTACGGCAACCAGATAAATTATAAATTCGGGCTTGCCAATCAATAAAAATATTGGCGCGAACAAAAACACGGTTGCCAAATCATATTTTTTTACTATTGAGACAATTCCTGAAATCTTTTGAGCCTCATTTGTTTCTGTTATTTTTGCCCCGTAAAAATGGGTGAATTTCGTTCTTGCGAATTCCCTGCTCATATAACCCAAAACAGACAAGAAGCCGATTATTTCGTGCCCCGTTAAAAATCCAATTGAAACTAAAAATGCCGCATGGAAAAAAAGCCAGTCTATTATTATATCCGAAAAGCCGCCAAAAGAAGACATTGTCCCGGATCCTCGCGCAATTTTTCCATCAATAGTGTCTCCGAGATTTCTTAATATCAAAAGGACTGCCGCAATGACAATTCCCTTATATCCCGGGAAAATAAACATTGCCGCAATAGAAAGAATGCCTATAAAAAAAGTGATTAGAGTCACGGCATTTGCAGAGAGACCAAAATTATAGACCCATCTTGCAACGTGAACAGTGTATTTATCCAACAATCCGTAAAGGTAAACTGGATTTTTTGCATAAAGCGCTTTTTTAGAGTCAAATTCCGCTCTCTTTTTCATATATTGAAAAATATAAATTCATTTAAAAAACTTCCTTTATATCATTGATTATAGCAAGGTTTAAAATATTTTGAAAATTATTCCAACAATGGAGAAACAAATTATCGGATATATTGTCGGAGCATTTGACCTTTTTCACATCGGACATGTGAATATTCTTAAAAATGCCAGAAAAATGTGCGACTATCTAATTGTCGGATTAAGCACTGATGAATGGGTTAAAAAATACAAAAATAAAACTACCGCAATCCCTTTTAATCAAAGGAAAGAGGTATTAATGGCTTGCAAATTTGTAGATTCTATTGTTCCACAAGAGGACTTTGACGATTTCAAAATGTGGGAAAGATTAAAATTTGACATTATGTTTGTCGGTGATGATTGGAAAGAATCAGAAAGATTTAAGGGGTTAGAGGAAAAATTCAATAAAATCAGAATAAAAATAATTTATCTCCCGTATACAAAAGGAATTTCGACAACAGAGATAAAAAAGAAAATTGCAGAAAGGGGACTTGAAGAGAAGAATGAAGAATAATTCGTTACCAATAAGTTTAAAAATATACTGTTCAAAAAGAGGACATGAATAAATTTGCAAAAGTGATAAGAATGTTTTCAGAAAATCCAAAGTTTACAATAGAAAACAAACTATATAATTTTAAAGGCAGACCTAATTCGGTTTTGTATTTTCCTAAAGTGAATTATGACAAATTAACGGAATTTTACGGATTACGACCAAATGATTTCAGGGAAAAAGTTGCAATTCTTGCGAATTCCGAAGAATTAATGACTAAAAGACCAGATTATAGAGTTAATTGGGTTACTTCTGTTGATGTGAGGGCGGCGAATGAAAGAAAACTTGGCGAAATAGAACCATTTTTCCAACTTGCTGCAATAGGCGTGACGATAACAAAAGACAATCAAATTGTCCTCGGAATCCGGGGTGGAGAGATAACACCTGAAAGAATTCAACAATATGCATCGGGATTATATGGGGCAGCACCAGCCGGAAGCGTCACATTCAAACCAGAATATGATGCGGATCCAATTACAGATACATTATATAATGAATTTCACGAAGAGGTTGGAAATTTTGAAATTTATTGTTCTAAAACGCTCGGTGTTTTTGAAGCGTATCGCCCCGGTCCAGTCGGAATAAAATTTGTCGGAAAATTAAAAACAGATGCGACATTGAAACAAGTTCAACAGATTAATACTGAAGCAAATAAATTAGAAAATAAACTCAAATCAAAAGGCGCTACAAGAAAAGAGATAAATTTAGAATTGGAAAATAGAGGTCTTCCAAAAGATGCGTGGGAGCATACTCCAATAATCGGGATTCAAAATGACAAATATGCGATAGAAAAATTTTTGGAAATGCAAACTAACAGGTTATCTGGGATTTGTGTAGGTGCTCTTGAGATTTATAAAAATTAACATAATCCCGCGTCATTACACACTTATTTAGACCTTGAATCTAAAAAAGAAATGGATTAATCGTATTTAAATTCATATACTACAAAAACAGGCTGTTCATTTTGTTTGTAAACCTGCACGGGAACAATCAATTCCGGATATTTTTGAGGCAGAGCAAAAACCCAATCCTCTTGTCTTTCAAATGCAGTCAAGGTCATGTATTTCGGTTTATTTGTTTCTACAAAATCCATAAAATCAGATTCGTTATTGTGTCTTACTGAATCCCTTCTCGGAGCAAGATTAAATGGGTAAACAGATCTTTCAGAGTAATAGGTAAGCTGGGGCAACGAATCCGACATTATTATATCGTCCGGGTTTGAATTCTGCTTTATCCATAATCCGGCATCTTTCACTTCAAAGTTTGAGGTTTTTTTAAGCTCAGTCAGATTATTTCCGAAAATGATATTTGGGATTAATATCAATATCAATAAAAAGGATATTGTCCACAAGAACGTACCCTCACGAATTTTAAATTTCCCAGCAAAAAATTTTTCCAGCAAGATATACGGATAAACTGCAATCAAAAATAAAAACGGGAGTGTCTCCATAATGTATCTTTGTTCAAGATGCGGAGCTATATACCCCATAAATAAAAAGGATATCGAAATCCAAGATAGGATAAAGAATCTTTTTTGTATTTCTAAATTATTAAATATTTTATCAAATCCAATGATTGTGTCAAAAAAGAAAAGTAAAAAGCCAAATATAAAAATAAAATAAAGGGGACTAAATGCAAAAAGAGTGTAATATCCTTTTTGATTTGCATCCAATATGTATGGAAGATTGTTAAAATATAAAAATAAATCAGATGTCTTTGCCAATTTCACCCCTACCTCTCCCGTTTGAGAGCTTCCAACACCGAGATAGAATTTAGCCAAGTCTGTTACAGGATTTCCAAAATGTTGCCAATGCATATAAAATTGCGGGATGAAAATAACGGCAAATATTCCAATAGCAATCCATAACTGTTTGTTAAGAAGAAACCTGTGCCTCTCTTTTATAAAAGCAAAAATAATCATAGGTATTGCGGAGAGTAAATATTGCATTCTGGTCAAACATGTCAAAGCAAAAAATAGCCCGAATAAATAAATAAATTTATTTCCTTTTTGGAGGACGTACCCTTTATAGAAGAAAAATAACGAGGTTAAAAGAAAAAATGTTGAGGGAAGATTGCTCAGGGTTCTCCCGGTAAAAAACATAAATATCCAAGAAAATGTCAAGCAAATGCCAACCAACGTTGCGAGTTTTTTATCGAACATTTCCTTAATCAAGAGATATGAAACAAAAACGATTCCTGTTGAAAACAAGACAAGGGCTATCCTAATCCCAATCTCATCGATACCAAATATAAAAAATAGAGAGTTAAACAGCGGCCAAAAAAGACCCCTTCTGTAATACCATATATCAATAACATTCGGATTAATCCCCGCCCATCTCTTGGCCGCAGAGAGGTAATCCGCTTCATCCCACCATATCGGTTGGTTCATTGTTTTGAAGAAAATCCACAATCTCACAATAAATGCCAACACAAGAATCAAAAGAAACAATTTGTTTGAATCTTTTTTTATCCATGAACTTAAGAGGAATTTCAATTTAGTTTTCCTGTCCGTAAGAACATTGTTGTTTTCTTCCATTTAAAATGAATCACAAAATTGTTTTTATTTGTTTGCATATTGGGGGCAATATATTTGGTTTTTTCATATATATTTATAAATAAATCTCTAATTAGTAAAAATATACAAAATGGGGATAAGGCATAAAATAATCAGGTTTATAGAACAACCGTCGGGAGTTATTGATTTAATGACCGGGATAAAGCCAGCGCATAAGCAATATTTTCTTACCGTCAAGAAATTTACCGATAAAATCAATACTTATATTGACATCGGCGCAAACAGGGGGGATTTGATTAAAATTTGCAGAAAAGTTTTTCCAGAGTGTTATGTTTATGCAGTTGAGCCAATTAAAGAACACTGCGATAATTTGAAGAAATATCCAAATATAACGATTTTTAATTGCGGATTGTGGAATAAAAACATGAAAAAAATTTTTTATCACACAAAAAAGGACGATATGGAAAGCACCTTGCTTGAACCTCTGATGCTGGATTCAAACGACGTTAAAAGCGATATTGTAAGAGAGGAGATTGAGGTCAAGAGATTTGATTCACTTCCAGTAAAAATAAACAGGCCTTGCCTTGTCAAATTGGATGTTGAGGGAGCGGAAGACAGAGTTTTGGAGGGAATGGGAAAAATGCTCAATGAAGTTGATTTCGTGCTTATTGAGCAAATACACATAAAAAAATTCTCGGAGAAAATCACGACGAGCAAATGCATCAAAATATTGGAAGATCACGGATTTACGTCATTTATACAAATCGGAACGACATTTTATCCAAGCGGTTTTCCGTCGAAATCTGATTTGCTTTTTTTGAAACCAAGAGCAGACGATGTGAGATACGTCAAATAAATCAGGACTTAATTAAAATAATGAAAAGATTACGAATAGCAATTTTTGAACCAACAAGATTGTTTGGTCCCGGCGGGAGAAATATGGACACAATAGCGACGCATTTGGCGAAGAGACATGATATCACGGTTTTCACGCAGGGCCTTGTTAAAGACGGAGCGACTTTCAAAAACTGCAAAATTAATTTTATCAAGCCAAAAAGCAGCGCGCTGGCAACGTTCGCATTTTTAAAAAAAAGAATCGATGAAAACGATTTTGATTTGATAATTCTCGGTTGTTTTCCGGCAACGCTAGCAATAATAAACAACGTGCAGAAAAAACCAACCATTTACATCTCCCATGCCCCCCCAAGATTCTTTTACGATTTGAAGGAACACGAACTGAAAAATTCAAATATTTTGGGAAAATTCAAGATTCATCTTAAGAATTTTTTATTCAAGAAACTCGATTATAGCGCAATACAAAAAGTTACAAAATTACTTGGCACGAGCCCTGAAGTTCAAAGAAGAATAAAAAAATATTACGGAAGGGATTCTGATATTTTTCCGTCGGGGGTCGATCCGAAAAGATTCAGAACGGGAAAATACGAAAATTACATATTGTCCGTCGCAAGAATTGTAAGCACAAAGAGGGTGGATATTCTGATAAAAAGCATGGGGCTTGTTAAAAACAAGGATGTGAAACTTATTATTGTAGGAACAGGAAAACTACAAAAAGAGATGGAAGAATTGGCAAAAAAATATCCAAATGTCAAGATGATGGGTTATGTTTCAGATGAAGAGTTAATTAATCTTTATGCAAACTGCCTTGCCGTCGCTTACATCCCCATAAACGAAGATTTTGGTTATGTTCCTCCTGAAGCAGGGGCTGCGGGGAAGGCGACAATAGGATCAAACGAGGGCGGGCTCAAAGACACAATTGTTGACGGAAAAACAGGATTTCTTATTGACGATGTAACTCCCGAAAAAGTGGCGGAGAAAATAGATTTTTTTGCGAACAATCCGAAAATCGCGAAAAAAATGGGCAAGGATGCCAAAGAATATACCAAAAGATTTCATTTGGAAAATTGTTTCAAATTGCTTGACAAAGCAATAGAAAAAGTCATGAAAGAGAAGGGCGGTTAACTTTACAGAGGATTTATACCCTTGCAACAATTATTTTATTTGCGAAACCCTCAGCAAGGATAATTGCTTTCATTTTTTGAAGGAATAATCCTCCAATATTTTTGCAAGCATATGAATTGTTAATAGGTGGCACTCTTGAATTCTTGCGGTGTTGTTTGAATCAACAATCAAATCCAAGTCCCCGAGTCCTTTCATTTTTCCACCGTCTTTACCAAGAAGATTAATGACGCGCATATTTTTTCTTCGCGCCTCCGGAATTGCGTCTATCAAGTTTTTAGAATTTCCGGAGGTGGACAAACAAAAAAGCACATCGCCATCTTTTCCAAGCGCTTCAACTTGCCTCTTAAAAACATAATCAAATCCGTAATCGTTTCCCAAAGCAGTAATATTTGAAGTGTCGGTTGTCAAAGAAATTGCAGGCATTGCATTTCTTTCGGCTTCAAATCTTCCGACTAATTCGGCAGAAAAATGCTGCGCCTGCGCCGCAGAGCCGCCATTTCCGCAAACAAGAATCTTATTTCCCCCCTTTATTGCATCAATTAGAATTTTAGCGGCATTTTCAATCAAATCGGTAAGAAAATACATTTTCTCTCGAGTATTTATACTTTCATCAATCATCCCCTTTATTCTTTCTTTCATTTCAATTTTAAAGATTGGGGCTTTTAAATTTGTTTTTATCCCGCAAAAGCATGAATTCTGTCCCAACCCCCGGATTTTTTTAAATCCGCATTAAAATCTTTTGAAACCATTTCAAACATTCCGATTTTCGGTTTTCTGCAATTGCAAATTATTTTATATTTTCCGGTTCAGTGTTCTTGGTGATGCGGGCAAAAATATTTCGCAAGAATCGATATTCCTTCTTTTTTAATTTATCATGCATATAATCTCTGAATTTAAAATAATCTTTTTCCGAGAAAAGTCCGCGCCCTGCCTGATTTGTCACAATGATAAATTTATATCCCTTATTTTGAAGGATTTTCGATGCCTTCAACCCCATCAATTTAAAATCATCCACTTTGTAAGTGTGTCCTTTATCAAAATTCAATGTTCCATCCCGGTCTAGGAAAATAATTTTGTCCATTATACTAGTTATAATCTGCTTTTTTTATTATTTTTGCAACTGAAGAACATCAATTCATAACGCTTATTATACCACTCATAAATCTTTATATACAAAAAAATTGCACTAAAAATGGAAAAAGCAAATAAAAAATTTGCAATTTTCCTTTAAAAATCTGAAGATGGAAAAGGAATATCAGGCGGTGTTTTTAGTAGGCGGATTGGGAACAAGATTAAGGCCCATGACCGAGTCGGTTCCGAAACCAATGATAGAAATAGAAGGCAAGCCGTTTTTGGAATATAAAATCGAGAGTTTAAGAAAATACGGGATAAAGAATTTTGTTTTTTGCGTCGGATATCTGGGACATATAGTGGAAGAATATTTTGGGGACGGAAAAAGATTCGGGATAAACATTGTTTACTCTTATGAAAAAGACGAGCTTCTTGGAACCGCGGGAGCGATAAAAAATGCCGAGCCGTTAATAAAAGAAAATTTTATAGTTGCAAACGGAGACACTTTCCTTGACGTTGACTTTAAGAAACTTATCAATTTCCACGAAAGCCACGGTTTTCCTTTCACAATGACCATAGCGGATTCAAATCATCCCAAAACACAGGAACTTGTTCAGATTGACGGAAAAGAAATTATAAAATTTCATAAGCGAAACACTCCCGAGCACGAGAATCACTTGAAGATTTCCCGCCACCCGCTTATTAACGGAGGGATTTATATATTTAACAAAAAAATCTTCGATTATATTCCTGAAAAACAAAAATTCTCTTTGGAACAAGAAGTATTCCCGAAAATTACAAATATCATGAAAGGATTTTCCCACAAAGGATATATCCTAGACATTGCGGATGAAAATGACTGGAAAGAGTTCAGAAAAGATGTTAGAGACGGAATTGTTCTTCCGGGCATGCGCAACAGACAGAAAATAATCCGAAGCCGGGCTCCAGTGAGGATAAGTTTCGGAGGAGGCGGAACAGACATTTCTCCTTACGATGAGAATCATAAAGGAATATGCGTAAGCGCAACAATAAATAAGTATGTTTATTCCACGCTTGTACTGAGAGAAGACAAAAAAATAAAGATAAGGTCGGATATAATAAATATGTATGGGGGATTTGAGACATACGAACAGACATTTGAAGACATAAGCGAAGTTGAAATTTACAATGAAAATCCCCTGAATCTCATAAAAGCAGTTATTATGGAACTCAAGCCAGAACACGGTTTTGATTTGTATGTTCGAAGCGATGTCCCTCCTCATTCAGGACTCGGGGCGAGCGCATCTCTTTGCGTATCAATTATCGGGGTATTGAACCATCTAAGAAAAAAAGGAAGATTAACGAAATATGATATTGCAGAAACAGCTTACAGAATTGAAAATGAAAGAATGAGAATCAAAGGCGGGAGGCAAGATCAATATGCTTCTGTTTTTGGGGGAATAAATTCATATGAATTTAACGGAGGAAATGATGTAAAAATAAATTCAGTAAACATGAGAGAGGATTTCATCCTTGAGCTTGAAAAGCATCTATTGGTTATTTTTTCCGGAAGAAGAATAAATTCATCGGGAGAGATTCATGAGAGAGAGCAGAATCTTTCAAAAGAAGAAGACAAAACGAACCAAATTCATGATTTAAAAGACATAGCTGTTGAAATGGAATTCAATTTAAGGCGAGGAAATTTAAAGAAATTCGGTAAATTGATTTTTGAAGGATGGGAGAAAAAGAAAAAATTCAACCCTGAAGCGACAAATACTTACATTGACGCGCTTGTTGAAGAAGCAATCTCAAGCGGAGCAATCGGCGCAAGGTTGATGGGCGCCGGCGGAGGGGGGCATATCCTAGTTTATTGTGAAAGCGACAAAGAACACAAAGTCAAAGAAGCCCTTACAGGCAGGGGCGCAAAATCAATTGACTTCAGTTTTGATTTTGACGGACTTAAAATTTGGGAGTTGGAGGAATGATTTATTTTCCCAAATACCTTCGATTAATCAAAGAATGCTCTCTTCTATTTTTATCTCCTAAAATTGTTTTTTCTTTCCACAATTCAATATTAAGTTTTTTACCATGATAACCCGGAATTCCCAACCCATCCAATGCAGAAGTCAATAAATCATCCGGAGAAAACAGATAAGGATGCTTCACAGCAATACCTCCGGGACCCAAATTTTCTGTTGGAGCGGATGAATAAATTTCAAACTTCTTGTTTTTAATCTTTGATTGAAAAACCCTTGGATTAGTTATTGGCTCGGCAAAATTCAAGTTTTCAATTTCTCTTGGATGGAGAATAAAAGATTCCCTATTAAAATGCGCAAACCTGCCGTCAACAATATCTCCCTCCAAATCTAATGAAATTATCTCATTAGACGAAATGTCCAGGATTATTGGGTGCAATGCGCTAATGCTAGTGCTAACATCAAATATTAAATCCAAAAAACAATGAACTGAAAGAATTTTTTTATTCATACGATATACTTCAAGCAAATCCTTTCCCTTTCCAAACTGCCCGTCCACTGTTCTTGTCAAGTAGTCGACTTCAATTCTTTCCAAAGATTCCAAAGTGTGTTTTCTTAAAAATTCCGTTGTTACAACTTGACCTTCATGCGACAGCAAAAGTGTTTCCTCCGCAGTCTCTCTCAATGCAGTCTCAAGCAATCCTTCTTGAGTAAATAAACTTCTTTTATCATTTGGTGAACCGGAAGAAGTACTGTGGTACAATTTGTGTATTGGCGCTTTTTTGTCCCTTCGATGGCAAATAAAAGAACCGTCGTTGAGAATGATAATTGAGCCGGCGCTCGGCGGACTTACGGGATTGTTCCTATCTGCAATTTGAGCATAACCATCCAGCAATAATTTTTCCAAAACATCAACTCCATGCTCCAGATTTGCAGGCAATCTATTTTGAACATAATTAGGATTACACGGATAAAATAATTTTATTTTGAGAGAATCTCCATCATACTCTGCATAGGCCTCATGTATTGGAAACTGAAGTATTTCTGGCATTCAGAGGCAGAAGACACATCATTTAAAAAATCTTCTATTTTAGAATTTACTCTGTCATAAATTTGGTTTTGTCCAAAGATTGGCATTTTTTATCACCAGATAAATTTATTTTTATAATGTTCAATTATATCCCTTAATTCTTTTTCAAATGAAGATTTGGGCTTCCATCCTAAACTTTTTATTTTAGAATCATCCAGAGCATATCTGACATCCTGACCTTTTCTTGAAAAAGTAAAATCAAGGTATTTCTCTACATTTTCATCTCCGTTATACAGTTTAACAATCTTCTGACAGGTTTCAAGATTAGTTTGTTCAAAACTTCCAGAGATATTATAAATTTCATTTTGCACTCCGCTTTCAATGATAGTCATCACGGCATCTGCCGTATCTTGAGCATGAAGCCAATTCCTAATAGGTCTGCCCCAGTCATGCAGCGGAATTTTTCTGCCTAATTTTAGGTATTTTATGGCCTTGGGAATTAATTTTTCAACATACTGCCCTATCCCATAATTGTTAGTCGGTCTTACGATAATATATGGAACGCCGTATGTTTTATTCCAAGCCAAGATTAGCATATCCGCAGCAGCTTTTGTTGCCGAATACGGATTACCCGGCCTCAATAAATTTCCCTCATTATATGCGCCGCTCGTGATGTCCCCATATACTTCATCAGTTGAGAAATGAAGCAATACTGGAGTTTTGCTGGTTTCCTGCCTGTAATTTTTAGTTAATTCTAACAAATTATGAACACCGTTTATATTGGAAGTTATAAATTCATCACTGTTTGTTATTGAATTTCCGACGTGGGTTTCCGCAGCCGTATTAATCACATAGTCACATTCATATAAGAATTTTAAATCATTTATATCGGATTTTATAAAAGAAAAATTCGGATATCTTTCAAACTCTTCCAGAAATTCCGGATTAGAAGAATACGTCATTTTGTCAACCCCTTTTACGTACCATCCTTTTTTTAGACAAGTCCTAGTCACGTAAGATCCCATAAATCCAAGGCACCCCGTTATGTAAACTACTTTCATATTGATTAAATTTTTTTTTTAAAAAACTCTTTAATTTTATCACAGACATAATCCACATCTTCAACAGTCATGCCGTGATGGGCTCCGAGCAAAAAACCGTTCTTCATTATCATATCAGAATTTCCAAATTCCTGCAAATATTCCCGATAAGCGGGGTGTCGCGTCACATTGCCTGCAAAGATTACCCGTGTTTGAATATTATTCTCTTCCAAAAATCTCAACAATTCCAACCTTCTCTCGGTTTGTAAAGGGATGGCCAGCCAGTTGGGTTCAATGCCGTCATCAGGAAGTAAAATTTCTTTAACGTCCTTTAAATCTTCAAAATATCGTCGGATATTATTGCGGCGTATTTCTTTAAATTTTTCTAAACGTTTTAATTGAGCCAATCCAAATGCGGCATTCATTTCCGAACTTTTCATATTATATCCAAGCAAATCATACAAAAATTTATGATCATAGGGAATCCCATCAACAATATGATTAAATCTCTCATCCATAATTTCAGAATTATCTCCCCTCCTTCCCCAATCCCTAAACTGCAATGCTACATTTCTATACTTTTCATCATTAAACATCACCATTCCCCCCGCTCCGCCCGAGGTAATCATATGTGATGCGTAGAAACTTGTTGTTGAGATATCGCTCTCCTTGGTGCGGGTTATTGTGTCTGCGGAATCCTCAATCAAGATAATATCTTCTCTTCCCATTTCAATTAATTTAGATTTTAACAACGCCCAATCGGGTTTGTTACCGATTAAATTAGGAAGCATAATCACTTTAACTTCATCGGTTATCAGGGCGATTACATTTGCAACATCCGGAACATATTTTATCAAATTAACATCGCAAAATACCGGAGTAAGACCCAACTGAACAATCGGCGCCAAAGTGGTTGAAAATGTGCAAGCAGGAGTAATTACTTTAGTCCCTTTTGGCAATTTTAAGCAAGCCAGCGCCAATAAACAAGCAGAAGAACCAGAACTAACAAATACGCCGTATTTTTTACCAAATATCTCAGAAATTTTTTCTTCAAACTCAAGCGATCTAGGACCAAATCCGGCCAACCATCCGTCCCTCAAACAAGATTCTACCTCTTTTATTTCTTCTTCTCCATACGACTCAAACTTATTCGGTGCATACCATATTTTTTTCATGTTATATACTATTGTCTTTTAAACTCGCGTCCATTGGGATGATTTTTAATTGTTCATCGGTCATTCTAATCGGGCTTACATCAATTCCCTTTTTTTTATAAAGTTCATAAAGGGACATCCTCTCCGAAGAGATATGAACTATTTTATTGTCGTTATTTAAAATATTATTAACAATTTTTTCCAAAAAATTCGTATCATCTAAAAAATATCTTGATTGATATTGGTCAACGAAAGCTTCTGGATGTGTTTTTTTAATAAATGGGGCCCTTATTATTTGATAGTTTGGTAATATAGAAACTATATATTCCGAGGCAGATTTTGTTTTCCCGTAAATATTAATTGGATCAAGTCTATCTTCGACAGTATAATTACCACGATCGCCGCGGAAAATATATTCTGACGAGAAGTATACAAACTTGCAGGGAATTCCAAAACAAGCCCTAACAACATTTATTGTTCCGACGACATTTATATCTAATGCTTTTTCAATATCCAACTCGCAACCAAAAGTATCGACAAAAGCTGCTAAATGAATTACTATCTCCGGATTAAATTGTTTGATTTTTTCCATTGTAATATTTGAATCCAGGATATTACATTCACGACTTGTCGGAGCACAGACCTCATTGCCTGAAGAGAGATATTCTACTAGCTTCTTACCCAGCATCCCGCTTCCGCCAGTGATAAATATTTTCCTCATCTTAACCGTCTTTTTATAAAAAGACAACCATTTAAGAAGATTGTGGAAATAAACCATATATTTGACAAATTTTATTTTAGAATCCAATTATTTTTGAATATATCTTCAAATGAGCGTCGGCAACTTCCTTCCAAGTCATCGTTGGAATTTTCTTAACATTCTCCTCAAGTTCTTCTCTCAGTTTTTCATCTCCTATAAGAACTTTCAAGCCGTCCGCGAGGTCATTGGTTAAAAACGCATTTTTTTTATGTTCAAAAATATATCTTGATTTCCCATCCATCATGATTATCGGTCGTCCTGCCCGAATATATTCTATAGTTTTAAGATTATGGTCCATATCTGCAGGATTAACCAGAATATCCGCTTGTTTTAGTACATTAAAAATTTCTTCTTGTTTGATGGGACCCATAAAATGAATATTTTTGTTTGCCAACGGAACTAATTCTTTATTTATTTTACCCAATAAGAAAAGATCACACTTCAAATCTTTGACATCCAGAATGAGCTTATCAACTTTTTTAAATTTAGAAAATTGATCCCCCAGATAAACAACTTTCAAATTTTTTTCCGCTGTTTTTAAATAATCCAAATTTATCTTTGATTTCTTTATTCTTGGATCCACCCCGTTAGGTATAAAATAAACTTCTTTCTTCATATCACGTGCCTTTGATTCGTTGTACCTGCTTATCGTGGTTATAACATCGGCATTTTTTACCGTAAATTTCTCTAAGAAACCAACTAAAAGAGAGGGGTAGTTTGTCATTTGAATTTGATAATAATCATCCCAACAATGAACCAATGGAATTTTTATTATACCTATTTTTTTAAGAAAAGCAGGCACAAATCCCGCAGGAACCCATGAAGATACAACCAAATCAGGTTTAAATTTTTTGTAATAAGAATAGAATCTCAGAATGTCATATTTTCCAAGGGCCAGAACATCGTGACCTTCTTCTTTAAAAAAGAATAATTTATGATCGCGCGTTCGTATCTCTTCATGGTCGCTGAAGGAAGCATTGTTTGAAATATACAAAATTTTCATTTTTATCTATTAAAATAATTATAGCTATTTATTTTCTTCTTAAAGGTTTTTATTATGAACATATCATTCTCATCAAATGCCCTAAACAAAAAGAGCAGAATAAGATAAAGCAAAACAAATATCCCGGAGAGCATCGCAAAAACAAAGTTTGTAATTTGCAGAAATCCTTTAAAAAACAAGATAACTAAAAGAGGCGTCAAAGCCGCCAAGAAAACTCTGATCATTTCTTTCTTAAGCGGAGATATAGAGGTGTAATGTCTTGCTTGAATCCAAAAGAGCATGCTGTAAAACGAAAAAGATATTGTCGTCGCAATTGCGGCCCCGTTTATTCCCAAAGAATTATCCAAACCGAATATTACCGGCTGCCGAATTAGAATAAAATTAAGGATTGAATTTAAAATACCTGCGGCTACAACATCATAAAAAATTATTTTTGATTTTCCGGCCATTGACAGAAGATTGTCGGATATGACAAATATTGAATAGAACAAAGCCCCTATGGAAAGTATCCTCAATGATGGAGCGGCGGTGATATAATCCGGACCAAAAAGAATATTCAGAATTATATCCGGAAAGACAATCATGATAAGAAAGACGGGCAGATTAAGGATTAAGACCCATTTCCCTATTTGTTTCGAGATTTTTTTTATGAAGTCCATATTTTGCAAAGAATATTCTTTTGTCACCATCGGAAGAAATAATCTCAAAAAAATCTCTGGAGCGATATTAAGGAGGAGAACTATTGGAATTGCCGCATTGTAAAGCCCGACTTCAGACGCTGATTTAAACAATCCTATCATAAAAGAATCCACCCAATACAAAACTCCGGAAAGAATGGTTAAAAATAGCACAGGCAGAGAATATTTAACAAATTTTGAAAATATCAGTTTTTTGCTCTTCTTACTAAGACGATATGGAAAGAACAGTTGTGGGAGCATAATCTTACAATATGAGTATGCCAAGGAGAATGTGATGAGAATTCCAATAATAAAAGAAAATATTACCGAATTCAACTTAAACCCAAAGAAGATTAATATAACAAGCAAGATTACTTTAATCGCACTTTGAATAACGCTGTCAATTATAGACACTTCTTTGATTTTCTCAAATGCCCTCATTACAGAGATTGAAAACAAGCTTAGCACCCAGAAAGGAATTATCAAACTGTAAATCTTCAGGAAGGGCGTTAAATCGTCGTTATGAAAAATAGATTCGGAGATATAACCGGAAAGAAAAAAGGAAATTATGGAAATTATCAAAGAAAAGGATAACAGAATCCAAAAGGATGTCTTAAAAAGATATCTCATCTTGTTTACCTCATTCTTCCCTCGATAAAACGAGATAAATCTCAATACCCCTCCATCAAATCCTAAAAGAGCCAGCGTTACCAGAAAGCCGACAATAACTGTCGCCAAGGTAAATAAGCCGTATACTTCGGGCCCGAAATATCTTGCAATAATCACCCGGTATAAGTATCCAAAAATTTTTGCCAGCGAGAATGAAATGAAAACTATCACTGCCGATTTTGCCAGCAGTTTCAGGCCATCATCCAGTTCTTTTTTTTTATCTTCCATCTTAATCACGGAAACAACAAAAACACGTTCTTAAAACTAGTGAAAAGAAATCATGAAGATTGTTTTTCATAGCCGTTCGGATGATTTTTGTGCCAATTCCAGGAAGTTTCCATTATCGTCTTCAAATCGCTGTATCTCGGTTCCCAGCCGAGTTCACCTTTTATTTTATTAACGCCCGCAACAAGTTCCGCGGGGTCGCCGAAACGCCTCGAACCGATTATCGACGGAATTTCGCACCCCGTGATTTTTCTCGCAGTTTCCAAAATTTCATTAACACTGTAACCTTTCCCGGTTCCCACATTGAAAATGTTGCTTTTTCCCTCGGAAATCAGGCGTTCCATTGCAAGAATGTGCACTTGCGACAAGTCGTTTACATGAATATAGTCCCTCACAGCCGTTCCGTCTTTCGTCGGATAATCGGTTCCGTATATGGAAATATGCCGTCTTTTTCCAAGAGCGGTATTGAAAACAATAGGAATCAAATGCGTCTCGGGATTGTGCGCTTCGCCAATTTCTCCGTCGGAATCCGCTCCGGAAGCATTGAAATACCGAAGAGAGATTGATTTTATTCCATAGATATTGTCAAAAAATTTCAGCATTCTCTCGGCGATTGCTTTTGTTTCCCCGTAAACATTGTTTGTGTCGTTAATGTGCGCTTCGGAAACAGGAATTTCTTTCGGCTGCCCGTAAACAGAGGCGGACGAGGAATAGACAATTGTTTTTACGTTATGGGTGTGCATTGACTTCAACAGATTAAGCAGCGAGATAACATTGTTCAAATAAAATTTCTCCGGATTTCTCATTGATTCTTCAACCTCGAGATGTCCCGCGAAATCAATCACCGCGTCAAATTTGTTTGAATTGAAAACATGTTCGAGCAATTCCGGATTGTTCAAATCGCCGTGGACAAATTTTACATCCTTTGATAATGATTCCTGAAATCCGCGGCTCAAATTGTCGTAAACAACGACTTCATATCCGTTTTTCAACAACTCGCGAACAGCATGGCTTCCGACGTAACCCGCTCCTCCTGTGACAAGAATTTTCATTTATTTCACCTTTATTTTTTATTAAAAGTCGTTTAAAAGAATTGTGAGAGAGCAGTCCACAGATTAATTAGAGGGAGTTATTCATATGATTTTATCGCCCTGAATAAAGGCATTCCGTTTCCTTTTCCTTTTGACAAAGCTATAACACTAAGAGCATTAAAATAAGCGTTAAGTGTGTCATCTCTGAATTGCGGTAAATAATTTCTTATTGTTTCGCGCTCTTTGTTGTGCTTTTCCTGAGAATTAACGCCTTGTCTTACAGCCCATTTGACATTTGTCGGACCTAAAACTGGAAGAAGTTTTGTTTTAGCATAAATTTGCAAGCCCATATAAACATCTTCCATTCCCATTTGAGAATCAAGTTTTTCATTGAAGGCAAAGCCCTTCATAACGTCGCTTCTCCATAATGTGCAGGTATTTCTCGGAACCAAGCACGTCGGTTCGTCCCTTCCTTCAAATAAAGCATAAGAGCCGGTGTTGAAAAGACCGTAAACAACCGAAGAGATTGCGTTTCCCTTAAGGACTTTTTCGTGCATCTCCATTAATTGTTCTTGTGTTGGATTAACTTCATTTGAAATCATCAGTCGGGTTTCATAATCGCTTTTTGGCATTGACGCTCTCAATCCCTCATTTAACGCTTTTGACCACCCGTAATTTTCAAGGACGATTGTTTCAATTTTTCCTTCTTTAGATTGAGTTGGAAAAGTTGAACGCAAAAATTCCGGCGTGTTTGCGCCGTCTTGAGGTCCGTTCACGACGACAATTATTTTTTTCACAACAGGGTCGATTTTAGAAATCAAATTTGCAACATCCGGAGGATTTTTGGGATCATACGCCTTATTATTATAAGCCCTTAATATCGCGTAGTCAATTTGTTTTTCCATTTTCTTAATTTATCTTTTCTAAAAAGACAGTTTATATATCTTATGAAAAAAAACCTTATAATAAAAAGAATATCTTGCAAAAGATATATTCAGACAATCACTCTTCAATCGCTTTCACCATATCCGTGAAAGCAGGGCGAGTAATTAAAACGCCCGCGGTTATTCCGATAAGAGTTGTCAACGCAAAGCCCTTGAAAAATCCGGCGGCGGCCCAATAAAGGGGAAGCATCGCGACAAAGGAGGTGAAATAAGCGCCGAGAATTATCGCGAACGCGCGCTTTATTCTCTGAATCATGCTCAATGTCTTTTCCCTCGCCTCGTCGAGAATTATTATCTGTTGGTCTATACCGGTTCCGATTGTCGTAAGAATTCCCGCGATGCTAGGCAAATCAAGATTCCAATTTATCAAAGACGCGATTCCCAAAATTATTATGACCTCGGACAAACTTGTGAAAACCAATGCAAGCGAGATTTTTATTTTTCTGTATCTTATGAAAACAATAAGAAAGACCGCAATTGACGCCGCCAATCCTGCGTATAAAATCGAATTCATAAACTGCTTTCCCAGCGTCGGAGAGAGATTGTCGAGCTTCACTATTTCAAGTTTGTAAGGCAAGCTTCCTGTGATGAGAATCGTCTGAAGCTTGTTCATTTGTTTCACCGCTTCGTCGTACGCCTGCGTTTGCGTCGCCCCGGAGCCGGAACCGGAAATTGAAATCTGCGTCGTGACAATTCCCTTCAAACCCTCGCTTATCAGCAAACTGTCGACAAGTTTGTCGTCGACAAACAAATCAAGTTTTTTTGAAAGGTAATTCCCTGAAGAGGTTGTTTCATTTGCGTCGAGAGTTCGCGTGATGCTTGCATGTCTTTCGGCGGCGTCCTGGCTCAAATAAATAGTGAATCTGAAGTTGCAAAAATAAACCGCATCGGGAGATTGCTGGCACGATTCAACAAACGCCTCCTGTCCCGAGCGCGCCACAGAAGTGATGTCTTTTTTTCCTCCGACAAAAACAGTGTCGTTTCCTATTTTTGCCTCGAATTTTCCCTGCTGCGAAATCAAATTTTCCAAATCCTCCGGGGTAGCTCCGGCGATTTCTATGGAGACATAATTGTTCCCTGACAAATCGGAAATTGCGTTTACTTTTATGTCTTCCAAACCGTAGACATTCAGGCGATTTTTTATCACGTCTGAAAGTTCTTTTGCATTATCAGATGAAAGTGAAAAATCCTGCGCCTTTACCAATGCACGAGCTCCCCCGATTAAATCAAGCCCAAGCTTAAGATTTGTTTTTGAAATGTCAGAGACGACAATCTCAGGAGGGGCTGTCGAATATAACACGAATTGCGAATCCTTTGTGGCAATGACTGTTTTAACGCTTTCGTTTGAAACAAACTTTCCGGAGATTATTTCCGCGTAATCATCGACGTTTTTCACCCGATTTCCGTCTATGGAAATTATTATCTGTCCCGGCCTCAATCCCTGCTCAAAAGCGGTTGAATTCAAGTCGACGGTTTTTATCACTATGCCTTTTTCAAAAAAATTCAAAGACGTTCCGAAAATAGACAGTAACGAAAGCGCGAGGACAATCGTCAAAAGCCAGAGTTTCCAAGTTAATTTTATTTTCATTTTAAATTTTATTTTTTAGCGCATACCATTTAATCAGCGATACGTTTGTAACCCAAGTGTTAAGAATATCGAAGACAAGACCCATAAGAAGAACGGAAAATATTTGCGCAAGAACGACAGAGAAAGACATGGAAATAAAGAGGGCTATTGCTACCGACGCAACCGCCGCGAGAGTCATAGTCATTCCAGTTTTGAACGCCCCGAAGATTCTTCCGTTAAGGAAACCGTCGGAAGATTTCAAAACGCGATTTGTCAGCAGAATATCCGTGTCGACGCTGTATCCGATAAGCATGAGAAATGCGACAATTCCCGCGCTTGAGATTTTTATTCCGAGAATATCAACGAGAGCAAGCGTCATGAAAATGTCTGCGAATGCGGAAATTATTATCGCCGCAGAAGGAACAAAAGTCCTGAACATTATGAAAACAACCAGCCCCATAAGAACAAATGCGATAAGCACTGAGAAAAGAAGCTGGTTGTAAAAACTTTTGCTGAGCAAAGGGCCCGTGAATTCAATGCTGCTGTTGTCGCCGTTTAATTCGTATCCAAGATATTCTTCAAGAATTTTTTTTACTTCTGTTCCGGAGGATTCTGTTTCAATTATTACCGCTTTTTTCTCCCTTGTGGCAAAATCGTATATTTCCCGCGTTTCAATTTCATTGAACTTGCCTGACAAATCCGCTTTTATTTTGTCTGAGTCAAAATTTCCGTAAATCGTCGCTGAGGTTCCTCCCGTGAGAGAAATGTCTTTGTTTATGAAGTCGCCTGTTTTTGAGTAAAAAGAGAAAAGATAAAATGCGCAGAGCAGCATGATGACAATCGGCAAAATAAGCATGTGCTTGTAATATTTGTCGTGGAATTTTCCGAATTTTTCCTTGAACGAAATTTTGTTTTCTGTTTGTTCTTCCATTATGCAAAACTCCTGTTTTGAATTTGAGCCGATTTCCTTTGGTTCGCTTGCGGAACATTGAGCAAAGCGATGGCCGGCGATTTTGCAAAATTCCCCTTGGTATGCTGAAAAAATTTATTTTTTTTCATTTTACTTGGTTTAAATGCGCCGGTCGGGAGTCGAACCCGAGCAATTTGCTCTCTGCTGCGTTTTGCTTGGAGAAAAAATCTCCCGATTTTTAACCTGAGAGTTTTCTCCGAAAACACACTGGAAGGCAAATGTCATACCGTTAGACCACCAGCGCTTGAATTAGTCATCAAAAAAGAAGTTTTAAAGTTTACTGAATTTAACGCTTTTGAAGTTATTTGAAAAACGCCCGAGACAGGATTTGAATGAAGACAACCTACGGTTTTCTCTCACACACTTTCCCTGACCTTTTAAACCGATTATTTCAAATTCTTTAACGCCCGAGACAGGATTTGAACCTGCGACCCTCAGGTTAGGAACCTGATGCTCTATCCAACTGAGCTACCCGGGCTTGAGACGATGAATTCATATATTTTAAAAATGGAAAAGCGATTTAAAAAACATGCTGGTGAAAATTTTTGGGGGGTTTGACCTAATCATAGGAGTCATGCTGGTTTTTTTGTCTTCATTCAATCCATCCGCAGGAACATTGATTTTTTTCGGCGTCATTTCCATGACAAAATCATCTTTCGGAATGCTGAGAGACTTCGCAAGCTGGATTGATTTTCTGGCGGGAATTATTCTCGGATTGGCGATTTTGGTAAACATCCCTTCAGTAATCGGAATCATTCTCGGAATACTTGTTTTTCAAAAAGGAATTTTCAGTTTTTTGTGATTTCTAAAGGTTTTTTAAATGCAATTTCTTGGGGTTTTTATAAGAGATGAAATCCGCAGGGATAGCGAAGTGGTCAAACGCAACAGCCTCAAGAGCTGTTCTCTTAGTGAGTTCGGAGGTTCGAATCCTCTCTCCTGCATTTTTGCGCTCGTAACTCTTTACCGAACTAGCGAGGGAAACGAGTAGAGAAGCGATGCGCTCGTAACTCAGCCCGGATTAGAGTACTTCCGTCCTAAG
>JACQLK010000019.1 GCA_016204145.1 Candidatus Pacearchaeota archaeon
CTTCCTTTTTGTTGTTTTCCTTTTTTTAGCCATTTTAACCTCTTTTTTATTGTTTGTAATATGAAAATTAAGTTTAAATATCTTTCTGAAAATTTATATCAGCGATAAAATCCAGAACAGCATCATGATAAAAATCAAGAACAAAATTGCGTAAGTCGAAATTGCAAAAAATATTCTTGCTTTTTTCTCGCTTCTTGTCAACGCGAAAATTGTCAGATAAAAGAACCTTCCTCCGTCGAAGATTCCCACGGGCAGCATGTTGACGAGCGCGACGCTTATGCTTATCAGCACCAGCCACCAAAGAAGATTGTAAATGAAAACGCTTATTCCGTCGAATTTCGGCGCGTAATACACGTTTGATTTTTTGAATGACGAAAGCGTTGAATAAATTTTATTCATTATTCCGCTTTTTTGCTGCTGCTGATAAAAACCGATTCCGAGCCACGCTTTGTTTTTGTTTTCGGGATTTTCCCCGAGAGTTATGTCTCTGTTATAGCCGGTTCCGTCCTCTCCGCCGACGGTAAGCGTGATTGTTTCATTCGGAGAAAATTTTGCAAGTTCTTTTTCAAGCGCGGAGACGCTCGTTATTTCTTTTCCGTTCACGGCAAGAATAATCCTCTCAAGTTTCGCCCTTATTGCGGGAGAGTCGTAATAAACTATCAGATTATTCCCGTCTTTTTGCTGTTGAAGCGAATCCTTTGTCAAAATATACCCTCTGCTTCCGGATTTAATCTCGTTGGATTCGCTTCTGTCGGCTAATTCCAAAATTTTGTCGTACGTCGGATTTGCTACGAAAATTCCGTTCACGGAAGTTATTGCCGAAATTCCCAATGTCGTGTAAGGATACGTGTCGTAAATAACTCCCGACGGTGAAAATGAAAGCGAAAAGAAAACCAGCAGGACGCCGAAAAATAATATTGCGGTGAGGACGTTTGCAAAAGTTCCGGCCGAGAGAATCGCAAGCTGGCTGTGAACGCTTTTTTTTGCCATTCTTTTTTCGTCAAGTTCCACGAATGCCGCGAGAAATATCGGAAGAAAGAACGGAAAAAATCCGAATCCCGTTGATTTTATTTTTATTTTGTTGTAAGCCGCAAAAATCCCGTGGGAGAATTCGTGAAATATCGCTATTATCGCGATTATGACAATCCAATATGTGAAATAAAAAGGCGGCAGAAAATCGAGTTTGAAAACCTGCGGCAAATACGGAACAAGGGGGGTTATCGGGGGAATTTTTATTTCCCTCACTATCGAAGGCATTGTCGCATATACGTAAACGATTCTCGCGAAAAAATAAAACATCGCCGCCATCAAAATATAACCGCACGCAATTGAAACATAACTAAAAACTTTCAGGGTTTTTTTGTATTTTTTTCCGACGGCATTTATGATTCTGATTCCCCATCCCGCTTTGTAAAGGAACAAAAGCCCTTCCCTTTTCAGATTCTCCCTTTTTGTATAAAGAAAAAAGAAAACAAACGCTGCAAAAGCTATGAGAAATGCCACGTCGTATATTATGAAACTCATGCTCTTTTTTATTGATTATTTATTTTTAACGGTTAACAATTTATTTTTCTCGGACTCGCGAGGAAGTTTGAGAATCATTTTCTTTTTAAAGGTCGAAATGATTTTCTTTTGCATTTTCTGCATTTGACTTTTCCCGCGAGTATTTTCAGCGGCTCTGATTTTATTTTTGCGTGGCAGCTTTTGCACACGAAAACATTTTTGAACATCCTGTTTTGCGCTTCCGGTATTTTCGCCATTTTTATTTTTAAAATTTATTATATTTTTTCGTTTGATTCGTGAGAAGCGAACGAGTGAAAGTTATTTATAACTTTCGCTTTACTATCTTTTCTCCCTCTGTGTTTTGTTGCACAAAATGCTGCAGGGTAGAAAGATTAGATTTTACGCTTTACAATCTTTTCACCCTCTACGTTCCAATACTCAACGTTCGAGCCCTCTGCTATTTCGGATTTCAGCTCAGGATCGCATGGAATGTCGAGCGTCTCGAAACTTTCCAAATCCATCAGCCCTACATTGTCTCCTATTGAAAGAACCTGTCCTTTTTTCTTTTCAATTAGCGGAACTTCAAACCTTTCGTGTCCGGGAACCGCGATGACTTTTTTTTGCCCGTTCATTATTCCAATGGCTTCTATTCTGCACTTTGAGGCGCCGTGCTTTCCGGTTTTGCTCACGTCGATGCTCTTGACGGTGCAGGGCATCCCGTCGACGATGATGTTCGTGCCGACTTTCGCCTCTGTCGCGCTGATTATCTTCAAAACCATCGTCTTACCAAAAAAATTAAATTTATAAACGTTTTTGAAACGGATAAAAATCCAGCTTGAACGTTTCGGTTATCCTCAATATGTCAAAATCGCGGATTATGCTTGAGAATTTCTTTCTTATGTCCGTGAGAATCTTGTAAAGCTCGTCTTCATTTTCCGTTTCAAATTCAATCTCAATATCCCACGAGCCGATTATTTTCAAGAATTGGGTTGCTTTTTTGTGTCGGGCGACATATTCCCTTATTTCCTTTTCGGAATTCTCATTGAAATTTTTTGTTCTGAAGATGATTTTGTAATGATTTATCCCGATGTTATGAAGATTAAGGTAGCATCTGTACTGCACGATTATATCTTCTTTTGTTAATTTTTTTATCCTGTAATTGATGACGTCCCTTGTCAATTTTGTCTTTTCCGCCATTTCAATTATTGGAATCCTTGCATTTGTTGATAAAATATTTAGAATTTTTCTATCGGTTTCATCCAAGACATAAACTTTTGTGGGAATTCCGTAAAGAAATTCTTTTGGTTTTGTTTCCGCCATATATCCTCGGGAATAAAGCGGCGAATACTCGAGCAGCAAAACATCTTTTTCCAAAATAAATTTTGAAAATTTGTTCATAAATTCGTCCAAAATCTTTCCAAACCTGAAATTGTTTTCTGCAACTATTGAAACAGCCAAATCCCACTTTCCTCTTGTTTCCGCAACCCAAACAGAATTGGAATCTTTTTTCCAGTAGTCAATTATCTTTTTTTCATTTTCAATGTCAATGTTTTGAAACTTGAAATAAATCTTGTATTGCGAATATCCGAGTTTTGTAAAATTGACAACCGTGTAATAAGACAAAATAACATTGTTTTTTTCAAATCTTTCAAGCCGATATTCAACTGCCGGCTTGCTCAACCCGACTTTTCTGGAGATTTGGCTGTTTGACATGCTTGAATTCTCGTCCAACAAAGTCAAAATCTTCCTGTCTTTTAAATCAAGTTTTAATGCCATATTTAGTAATTATGTGTTATAAGTATATAAGTATTGCGTAAAAGTAAGAAAATTAAGAAAAAACTATTAAATATGGGTTATATGTGTTCATTCTCAAGAAGTAAAACATTGGAAATGATACCTCTATACAGAACAGATGAGGATTACAGCAAAGTAGCACGAATACTAACCAAATTCTTACCTGGAGGTACAAGAAGCGAGGAAGGAACTAAGGAGACTGAGCAGTTATGGATGATAGGTGACTTGAAAGAGCATCAACGACTGATCTCTAGAGGAGTGTACAATGCACGTACCATAGATTTTGAATGTAGAAGAGAAATAGTAGACTACAACTCATTTACAACTCCTGACGGATTGGTTTTTTGGCTGCTTAAACGCCCAGAATTAAATATAGAATTACGGGGGAGCTTAATTGATCAGCGAAATGTTGACCATATCGGAAGAGGTATGGATGGTAGATTATCCTTTGAACTACATAGGCATCATCCTGAATCAACTATTCTTAATAATCTTCGCTTAAAATATGGTGTTCTTTGTACACATCATACAGCGTTCACTAACAATGATTTTCCTTCAGGGTTATATTCTATAAAAACACTAAGTACTATTCAAGACATTTTGCCGGTGGTAAAGTCAACAAGAATGTACAAAGAGTTGACCTCAGATCTCATATTAGAAGAGCTAACACAAGACATCCGCTCATCGATAAGGATAAAAAGAAGATTGATCAATCAGTTCAAGGAGACTATTTCCGAGAGACTAGGAAAAGTAAAATAACTCCCCAAACTTTTTTAAACACCCTTTTTATTTTTCTTTCATGCCTCTGCAAAAAAACGACTTTATTGAAATAGAATTCACCGCAAGAACGGCAGACGGGGAAGTATTTGATTCAAACATAAAAGACGACTTGAAAAAGGCAAATTTAAACATTGAGGCAAAACCGGCGATATTTTCATTGGGAGAAGAAATGTTTCTGAAAGGAGTTGACGATTTTCTCCTCGGAAAAGAATTGGGAAAATACACGATTGAATTGTCTCCTGAAAACGCTTTCGGAAACAGGGATTCAAAATTGATTCAATTGATTCCGATGAAAATTTTCCGAGAACAAAAATTGAACCCGATTCCCGGAATGATGTTCAACTTTGACGGAAGGGTTGCGAAAGTTCTTTCCGCTTCGGGGGGAAGGGTGATTGCGGATTTCAACAATCCTATTGCCGGAAAAAGCGTTGTTTACGCCGTGAATGTTTTGAGAAAGCTCGACGACGAAAACGAGAAAGTCAAATCGCTCATGGATTTTCTTTTCAGAAGAACTTTCGATTTTGAGATAAAGGACAAAGAAATAATAATAAAGGCGGAAAACGCCTTTGTGAAATTCTTGGAATTGTTCAAGGACAAATTCAAGGAAATTTTGGATTTGGAAATGTCCGTTGTCGAAGTGGAAAAGAAAGAAACGGAAAATTCCAAAGAGACGTCAGATAAGGAAGGCATCTCTGGTTGAAATCACAACAATTTTTATAAACAGTTTAGGTCTCTTTTAAATATGGGCGACGTTTACAATAATCTTTCCTCGGACGTGAAAGAGGTTGACAAAGAGCTTGAAGAAATTCTTAAAAAACATTCGGCGAAGATAAAAATAATCGGCGTCGGCGGCGGAGGAAATAATTCCCTGAACAGGATGAAGGAAATCGGGATAAGGGGCGGCGAATTGATTGCAATAAACACAGACGCCCAGGATTTGCTTTACACAAACGCCGACGTGAAAGTGCTTATAGGGAAGGAGCTTACCCACGGTCTCGGCGCAGGGAGCAATCCGCGCGTCGGAGAAGAGGCGGCAAAAGAGTCGGAGTCGGAGATAAAAAAAAGAATTTCAGGGAGCGATTTGATTTTTATAACGTGCGGTTTGGGCGGCGGCACGGGAACGGGCGCCGCGCCTTTCATTGCCGGGCTTGCAAAAAAACAGGGCGCGTTGACAATCGGAGTCGTCACTTTGCCTTTCACGATAGAGGGAAAAAAAAGGGTTGAAAATGCGATGAACGGATTGGAAAAAATGGAGTCGGTGGTTGACACGCTTATCGTTATACCGAATGACAAGCTTCTCGAACTCGCGCCCGACTTGCCGCTGCAAACCGCGTTTAAAATCGCCGACGAGATTTTGACAAATGCCGTGAAAGGCGTCACTGAACTTGTCACGGTTACCGGATTGGTAAATCTCGATTTTGCAGACATTCGCGCGGTGATGTCCGACGGCGGCGTCTCTTTGATAGGAATGGGCGAAGCCGATTCGACAAACCGCGCAATGGAGTCGGTTGAAAAAGCGCTCAATAATCCTTTGCTTGACGTCGACGTCTCTGGAGCCACGGGCGCGCTGATAAACGTCGTCGGCGGAACAGACATGAGTTTGGATGAATGCAAGGTTATAATAGAACGCGTCGGAAAAAAATTAAGCCCGGACGCGAAATTGATTTGGGGCGCGCAGCTTTCTCCGGACATGGACAAAACAGTGAGGGTCTTGCTCATCGTGACCGGAGTGAAAAGCATGCAAATTCTCGGGCACGCCGAAAGCATTGACGACATAAAGCATCAGGAAATCGAGGAAGAATTGGGAATCGACTTTTACGGATAATCCATTACAGTAATAATTATAAATTAAACCTTCTTTAAAACAAAATGAACTTGGAATATTTTTCAAGACACCGCCCCGGAATTGTTTTTGACATTTCTTGGGATAGGGGAAACGGCGAATTGGAAATGGATTATGTCCTTTGCGGTTTTAAAAATAATCTTCCATTATTGGTTCATTATTCTGCAATTCGCGACGAGAATCCCGCATTTTTTGACATAAAAAATTTGGGAAGATACATTGAGGAAATAAGGAGGGCGGATTTGAAAAAGGTTGATTCAGGAATAATTTCAAAAATTGTCCGTCGTCAATCAGCGGCAAATTGGAACTTTAAAAAGATTTGAAACAACAATCTTTTTAAACGTCGCTTATATTCTGATTTTATAATGTTGGAAAATTTTTTGGGTAAAAATAAAAAATATTTGAGAAGCGCCTTGATTGCGGGATTATCTTCTTCGCTAATTCTTCTTGGCGCTTGCAAAAACGAGGACGATTCGGAAAAAGACGAAACCGTTAACATAAGCGGGACAATTGTTTTTAGAAACTACGATACAACAATTTACGAGGCATTTATTAACGGAAACTCCAAGGGAGCCATACCTGAGAACATTGATGTTAGTAATCCTTACATGTATGGGATGAGTATTATCACAGTCACGGATATGTTTGTAAATCCGGGTATGGGGGAAGGTCGCGGCCATATGCTTGATTTTCGTTTGGAAGGAACGATTCATGATACAAAAAACTTCATTACCTCTCCGAGAGGAGGGAATTTTTATGCCGAAGAGTGCATAAAAAATTACAGATTTGCAGGTTGTTAATCGCGCAAATGAATTCTTTGGAAATTAAATTCCGTTAAAAAACCTCTTGTAAAAAATAATCTATCTTAGCATCATATGATTGAAATTTATCTGATTTTTTAAAAATGTAAATTTTAAAAACCGGTTTTCTTTATCTGCATTATGAACATGAATGAATTTTCAGAATCGTCCAAGACGTTTTTCCTCAAATGCAAGCGGGTCTGGCACACTCTGAAAAAACCCACGACCGAGGAATTTTGGATGGTGACGAAAATCTCGGCGGTGGGAATTTTGATTGTCGGAATTCTCGGCTTTGCAATCTCGATAGCAGTCAACGCGTTTTTTTAGGATAAATTTATAAATGCAAATTTTCAAATAATATCATCGCTTCTTTTTTATTAAGGCGTAGCGGAGCTTAAGCAATTTCGCGGGAAATAATTGCGAAGCGAAAAATAAAAATTTGAAGGGCATAGCGGAAATGATATTTATAATAAAAGTAATGACTAACAAGGAAGAGCGCGCGATAGAAATGATCGCGGAAAAAGCCGAAAAGAAAAATCTCAATATTTATTCTGTTTCGCGCCCGCACGGTTTGAGGGGATATATCCTCGTCGAGGCGGAAGACAGGGAAAGCGCCGAAGAGGCGGTTTTCAACATGCCTTATATAAAGGGAATCATCGGAAAAACAATCGAATACGAGGAGATAAAAACAATGGTCGAGCCGTCTGTTTCCACTGTTTCGATAAAAGAAGGGGACATTGTTGAAATGATTGGAACGACTTTCAAGGGAGAGAAGGCGAAAGTAATGAGGATAGACAAACAAAAAGAAGAGGTCGTCGTCAGCTTGCTCGGCGCCGCGGTTTCGTTCCCGGTAACGGTAAAGATAGACAACATAAAAGTTATAAGGCGTGAGGATGAGGAGACAGAATAAATTAATTTGAATAAAATAAAAAAAATAAAATGCAAATAAAACTTTTGGCTGACGGGGGGGCAATGGCGCCAGGTCCCGCTTTGAGCCAGAAACTCGGTCCGGCGGGAATAAACATGGGGCAGGTGATTCAAAAAATAAACGAAGCGACAAAGGATTTCAAAGGAATGAAAGTTCCGGTAGAAGTGGACGTTAATACGTCGACAAAGACGTTCAGCATCAAGGTCTTCTCGCCTCCGACTTCGGAATTGTTGAAGAAAGAACTGGGAATAGAAAAGGGTTCGGGATTGCAAAAGAAAACAAAAGTTGCAAACGCGTCGATTGAGCAAATAATTTCTGTTGCAAAAATAAAATCGCCGAACATTCTGGCTCGAACATTGAAATCCGCGGTGAAAAACGTCGTCGGAACTTGCGTCAGCTTGGGAATTCTCGTCGAGAGCAAGCATCCGAACGAGGTTCAATTGGAAATTGACGGCGGAAAATACGACGAGGAAATAAAATCGGAGTCGACGCAGACGCCGAAGGAAAAAAAGGCGGAGCTGGATAAATATTTCGCGAAAATAAAAGAAGAGCAGGAAAAAATATTGAAAGCAGAACAAGCCGCCGCGGAGGCCGAGAAAGCGGCGGCAGAAGCCGCTGCCGCGGCTGCCGGAACTCCTGTTTCTGCTGCGGCAACCCCTGCAACTCCCGTTGCAGCAACGAAAGAAACAAAGGAAGTAAAGAAGGAAGCGAAGCCGAAAGAAGGCAAATAGTTTATAAATTTGCCATTCTCCCTAAGAAAACGGGAGCATGGGCCAGTCTGGTTAAGCTTTCAGGTTTGGGTGAGGACAGGTCGCGAGACAAACCTTCGTTTGAAATCACGAGACGCCTTCAAAACACCTGACGACCCCGGTTCAAATCCGGGTGCTCCCATAAATGACGACGCTTCGGCGTTTATCCACGAAATTTTCGTGAGAAAATTTCAGTGATGACGTGAACTTGTCGTTCGCGGAAATGACAAAATCTGAGGATTTTAGTCATTAACGGAGCGCAGCGACGTCAATTGAGAAACTTCATGGTTTCCGATATGAGCATTTGCTTGAAAATGCGAAAAATAAAATTCAAAAACAAAAAATATAAAATGCCGTCAAAAACAAAAAAATCAAAATCAGCGGGAAGATTCGGCGCGAGATACGGAAAGAGAACTCGCGCAAACTTAGTCGGCATCGAGCAGAAGCAAAGGATAAAACAAATTTGTCCCTTCTGCAAAAAAAAAGGAGTCAAGCGACTTTCAAAAGGAGTATGGAAATGCTCAAGAAAAAAATGCGGAAAAAAATTCGCGTCAAATGCCTATTACCTGAAATGAAAACAAAAGAATTAAAAATAATGAAGATGCAAAAATAAAATGGCAACCTACAAATGTTTCAAGTGCGAGAAAAAAATCCTCAGCGGGAACCTGGACAAAAGATTTGTCTGCCCGAATTGCGGAAGCAAGATTTTTTACAAGCCGAGGACGAAAGTAAAAAAAATAAAGGCGATTTAACGTGGATTCCGACAAAATCAACGAAATGCAGGTTCTCGAGCAGACATTGCACAATTTGATTCTCCAAAAGCAGAATTTTCAGATGGAACTCTCGGAAACGCAATCCGCGCTGGCGGAGATGGAAAAATCCGGAGACGATGTTTTTAAAATCGTCGGGCAACTGATGATAAAAGCAGACAAAGACAAGATAAAAGAAGAGCTTTCAGGAAGAGAAAAAATTCTTGAGCTTCGTCTTAAGTCGTTGGAAAGGCAAGAGGATTCTTTTATGAAAAAACTCGACGGATTGAAAGAGGAAGTTGTTGATTCTCAAAATAATTGAAAAAGTTGCGAAATCTTTATAAATAACTCGCGTCTGAATTAATCATGGTTTTGGAAGGAATAAAAAAGATGTTGTCCGCCGGCGACGATTTCTCCGACAGCGAATACATAGAAATCGACCTTGGACAGGAAAAAAGGGAAAAGAAAGTTCTTGTAAAACTTTTTAATTTAAGGCAGTACGACGACATTAATAATATTCTGAACGCTCTGAGGGAGGGCTACACAATCGCCATAATTGACATGAAAACCCTGAGGCAAAAGGATTCCATTGAACTGAAAAGGGCGATTTCAAAAGTCAAGAAAACAGTCGAGGCGCTTGAAGGAACGATAGCGGGATTCGGGGAAAACATAGTCATCGCAACGCCTTCTTTCGCGACAATTCACAAGGAAGAGCAGATTAAGATTGACAAGGAAAAGGCAAACAGATACGATTTTTAAATAAAATATTTTTTATTACCATTCGCAAATCAACGTTAATCTCTAAAAAATTTTATCGCATCGCTATCTCCCACAATCCCTGATAAAATTTTAATAAAAATATTGGAGGAATAAAAAATTTTACATTAACCTTTTCTTTTAGAGGAGAAATCTGCCGGAGGCGAGCGTTTTGACTTTGACAAATTTCATTTCATCAATAGCAAAGTCGGGGCGCGAGTTGATTTCGTAGCAATTAATATCCGAGCAAAGCGAGATAAATCTTAACTGATTTTCTCCTTCATCTTTCTGCATATTTCACAAACGTATTTTTGCGAGAATTTTCCGCCGCCGATGTTTCTCGGACCGAGGAATTTTTTCCATTCGTGCATTCCGAAAAAACATTTTAATTTTTGAAATCCCATCATACCCTCGTAATTGAAAAAACCGTTTTCAATGCGGCAATTATCGTGGCGGGAGCGAATAAAACAAGCAGCGCGCCAAACACCGACGTTACCGCGTCCCTCAATCCTATTCCTATGACGCTCCCGGAAACGCTGTCCATTCCGAATCTGCTGACGATGACAAGAACCGCTCCTGCAATGAGAAACGTCTGCGAGTCCCTTCCCGTGACGTTCATCGCTCCGACGATAATTCCGAGCAAAACCAAAACCGAATAGATTTGCTTGCTGTAAGCCGTAAGCGCCGGAATCGGCAGCAGCGTCGTCGACAAGCCGATTAAAACGGCAAGAATAACCCCGGATAAAAAAGCCCACGCGCCTATTTTGTTTTCTCTTGAAATAATCATCTTTGTTTTGTTAAGAGACAATCACGCTTTAATATGCACTATGATTGACATATATCCTTTTATTTAAACATTTCTTTGTAAAGGCCTTGTAAAATAAAATTTATAAATTGCCAAATGTTTGATATAAAATGAAAAATTTGAAACTTTTGATTTTTTTATTTCTGTTTTTAATCCCGTTGATTTCTTCTGCCGAAAGCCAAATTACGATAAAAACAATCCCGAATCACAACGTTGACATAAGTTTTTTGCGACACAACCAGGGATATAGCTTGATAGAAAGCTTCCATAAAAATTCAGGGACTGGAGGAAACGTTTCCGTGATTTTTTCCACAAGCGAATCAAAGTTTGACATGAGGGTTTGGGTGAAAAAAGACAACACGGAAATTGTCTACGAAAAATTTGAAGAAGGATACGTTCCGGGAAGCCCTTTGGAATTTGAGGTTTATCCCGACTGGTATCTCGAACAACTGGAAATTGAAAATGAGATGAGGACAAAAAATGGAGAGAGTCCTTCGGTGAATTTGAGTTTAAATGAGGCGTCTGAAAATGAAGAAAATCTGACGCTGAACGAAACGGAAAAAAACGCGGAAAAGAATTCATCGGCTTCCGAGGGAATAACCGGTTTTTTTGTGTCGATGAAAGATGGAATTTCTAAAAAAACGATTTATTACGCCGCGGCTTTTGTTTTGTTGGTCGCCTTGACGGCGGCGGGATTCTTCACCGTGAGAAAAATAAGAAGACGTTCCCCGGCAGAAGGCATTCACAGCGAAATTAAAATAAGAAAATTGAGCGACAAAATTGAAGAAGGGCAAATGTCAAATTTGGAGATTATAGAGGCGGCTGAGAAGAAGATAAGAGAAGCGCAGGAACAGATAGAAAAAATAAAAGACAAGATGAAAGATTAATTTGAACGCCGAAAAATTGTTTTTTGCATATATTAATAGTATCGGTCATATTTGGCTTTTCTGAAATATATTTTTCATAACAGAAATCTTTATAAACCATTGTAACTGCGGAATGATTACAAGTTGAAGAGTTCCAACTGATAAAATTTAAAAAAATTTCATAATGAAAAACAAAATACTTGCATTGTTCGCATTCAGCGTCATTGCATTCGCATTTTTGGTTGCGGGAGTGAGTGCTGCGACAATGGCGACTTGGGATTTCAATGCAACATCTACTGTTGCAACGGCTACATCTTCAGATGCTAATTTAGTTGCTAGTGCAATAACTGTTGGAACCGGAGTTGCTCCGGGCACATTTACATTTAGTGCTAATGGTATAACCGCGGCTGTTACAACTGACAACTGGGTCGAAACTACTTTAGCCAATGCAATTACCGATAATGATTATTATCAGGTAGCTATTACCCCTAACACGGGATTTAATTTTGTTGTTAATTCTATAAGCTTTGCTCATTTATCATCTGATGTTGCAACTCCTAATATGAACTTTGCAGTGCGTTCCTCTGAAAATAATTTCGCTTCAGATATTTCAACAGGAACATCAAGCACAACAAGTGCAACAGCTACAATTTCATCTCTTAATCTTGCGGTTGGCGCAACCGAGACTTTGACATTAAGAATATACGGTTACGGCGGAGATGCGGCTGAAACATTCACTATTAATAACTTGGTTCTTTCAGGCAATCTTGTCCCTTCAGAAGTAATATCCTGCGTGACAAGCGGCGATTCAAACAGCCAGTTGACCGTTGATTCCCTTGACCTTTCGGTTGAAGAGGGCTACGGAGAAGACGAAGAATGGTATCCTCTTGATTTGGTTAATATTGACACAAACGTGGACTATAGCGGAGACAGCGACTTTGAAATGAAAAACATTGAGGTTAAATGGGGATTGTTTGACAGAGACACAAACAAATGGGTAATCGACGATGAGGAAAAGGACTTTGACCTTGAAGGCGGAAACGATCAGGACGTTAAATTGCAATTCAAACTTGACGAAAAAATTGACAAACTCGCAACAGGAGATATTGTCGCCTATGCGATTGCAACCGGAGAAGACGAGGAATTCAACGACGTAAAGACATGCGAATATGTTGAAGCAAGAGTATCAATGAAATCGGAAAATGCGTTGATACTTGACAATTTGCAATACCCGAACACGGCGGTTCAATGTTTGGAAGAAGTTCTTGTGACAGCGGATATCTGGAACATCGGCGACGACAAATTGGAAAATAATTATGTTCTTGTAAACAACAAGGATTTGGGACTTGTAAACCAGAAAATTGAAGTCGGAGATATAAGCGATTTTGACAACTCGGAATTGAGTTTTACATTCACTGTTCCAAAAGGATTAATCGAAAAAACATATACTGTCACATTTTCATTGTATGATGAGGACGATGATATCTTCGAGATCGCGGACAGTGAAGCGGACTTCCTTGTTCCATTGTCGGTTAAAGGAAACTGCGCAATTTCCGGAACCGCGTCTGTTTCTGCAAACCTTGAATCAACGAGCGTTGTTGCCGGAAAGGAAATTGTCGTAACCGTCTCTGTAAAAAACACAGGTGACAAAACATCGGAATACGTTGTAAGCGCTGACGGCTATTCCGCTTGGGCGTCTTCTGCGACGATAAGCAACGGAACATTTTCCTTGAATGCGGGAGAATCAAAAGACGTTTCAATGACGCTTCAGATTAAAGAAGGAGTCAGCGGAGAGCAAAAATTCAACATCAATGTTCTCTCGGCCGGAGCGGTTGTCACAACCCAGCCCGTCGCTATTACGGTGCAGAGCGGAGGATTCCTTGATTCCCTCGTCGGTTCTTCGGGAAGCGGAAATTTCCTGTGGATAATCGGCGCATTGAATGTGCTTTTGGTTTTGGCGATAATCGTAATCGCGGTAAGATTTTTCAGCAAATAATAATTTATTTTTGTTTTTTAAAATGAAAAAAAAACTTGACTAATTTGGCAAGAAATGCATTGATTGTTGGCGCAAGTTCTTTGATTTTAAGCGGATGTGGAAATCGTGAGGATGCAATAAAATCTGCTGAAAGCGAAGGTTGGAAAAATGTTGAAATTTTAAATCCAAGTATTTCTGATGTTTTCAAATGCGGTGAAGGAGAATTGGCATATCGTATAAAAGGACTTAATCCGAGAGATAAACCTTCCGAAGCAATCATGTGTTATGGGATGTTTTTTAAAGGGTATACTATAAGACACTAATTTCCAAAATTAATAATCTTTTTCCCAAAAATTCCCCGATAAATTCTCTCCCCGATTTTGTTTTCTTCCTCGTATTTTACAATGAGGAATCCGATTATGTATCCTATCAGCGCTCCCGAAAGAACGTCGCTTAAATAATGCAACCCGAAATAAACTCTTGAAAATGCGACGAGAATCGCGAATATGAGCCACGCGTATTTTAATTTTGGAAATTCTCTTGACAATAACGGAATCGTGGAGAATGCAATCAAAGCGTGCGACGACGGAAACGAAAAGCTCCATGTTAAATGGCTGTTTTCCCGCAAAAAAGAAAGCGTTGAGACGATTTCTGTTTGATACGGCCTCAGCCGATGCGTTGAAATTTTCAATGCAAAACTCGCCGCCGCGGAAAAAAACAAGGTCAGCCACAGCGGAAAAATCCATTTTCTTTTGTTTTCATTCCACAAAAACAAACTCGTCAAAACAAAAAAAATTATTATCTCGGAGCCGATAAGGGTTATTCCGAGAAACAACTTGTCCAACAAGACGCTTCTAAATAAAGAAACAAATTTTATTATTTTGCCGTCAAAATAAAAACTCAGAAATATCGCCGCAACTGCAACGCAGAATGCCGCAATGGCTCTTTTGTCTCTCATGTCTCAATCAAAGTTAAACTATTTAAATATATTTTTATACCAAGTTATATGAAAAAGGAACATTCGCATTCGCTTGAAATTATCCTGAGATATCTTGTTCTGATTCTTGTCGCCTTCCCGAATTTTTGGGTTTTTTATCTTGTTTTCACGCCCCTCACGGTTTACCTTTCATATTTTATTTTCCAGATTTTTTTTGACGCAAATATCTTGAGAAACATAATCATATTAAACAATTCCGTTCCGATAGAGTTGATAAAATCCTGCATTGCCGGCTCGGCATATTATCTCCTGTTTGTTTTGAACATGTCTGTTCCAAACATAAAAATTAAGAGGAGATTGCTGATGATTCTTTTCTCGTTTTCCGCGCTTTTAATCGTAAACGTCGCGAGAATCGTTTTCCTGGGGGCGGTTTTCCTCAACGGATTTTCAATTTTCGTTCTCGCCCACAAATTCATGTGGTATTTTGTGAGCACGGCGTTCATTGTGATAATCTGGTTCTCGGAAGTGAAAATTTTTGGCATAAAAGAAATTCCTTTTTACTCTGACATAAAATTCTTCCATAAACATTCGATATTTAAAAAATAAAATGCTTGAATTTTTAAGCGACATCATTTTATTCTTCGTCGGAATAGTTGATAAACTCGGCTATCTCGGGATTTTTATCGGAATGATTCTTGAGAGTTCTTTGATTCCTTTGCCGAGCGAGGCGGTTTTGATTCCCGCCGGCGCGCTGATTGCGAGGGGGGAAATGACTTTTCTTCCTGTTTTTTTCGCCGCGCTTTTCGGAAGTTTGGTCGGCTCGATTTTAAGCTATCTCTTTGCGCTTTTTTTCGGAAGAGTTGCAATAGACCTTTTGATTGACAAATACGGAAAATTTCTTTTGATTTCTCGGTCGCAATTGAAAAAGACAGACGATTTCTTCATAAGATACGGCGGCGTGGCGACATTTACCGGGAGGTTGATTTTCGGAGCAAGGCACGTGATTTCTCTGGTCGCGGGTTTTGCAAAAATGAACATTTCCAAATTCGTCTTTTTCACATTAATCGGCGCTGCTTTATGGAACGCGATTCTGATTTACACGGGAATTTTCTTCCAAAATAACCACAAAATAATCCTTGAAAACACAAAAATAATTCTTTTTATTGCTTCGTTTTTAATTATTTTGTTTTACGCGATTTACCGGAGAAAAATTAATTCTTCCCGGCAACCTCGCTGATTTTTGAGAAATATTCAGTCATGAATTTTTCCGTTACCTTTAATATTTCGCAATTGTTAACTGTAAGTTGATAACACGCCGGACCAAATTGCTCTATTTTGCTTTCGTTTCCTTTCCCAATGTTGATAAACATGTAGTCCCCGTTTTGACTGCATGTCGCGTTTTGGTCTTTTATTATTTTCATATCAAATATTTTAAGGTTCGCGATGTTTGCAATTGCGATTATCCCGTCGCCGTCGCAATTCAATTCGTTTGTGGCGTTTATCACCGCGTCTTTTTTGA
This sequence comes from Candidatus Pacearchaeota archaeon, assembly GCA_016204145.1. GTDB lineage: Archaea > Nanobdellota > Nanobdellia > Pacearchaeales > GW2011-AR1 > JACQLK01. Next base: position 16,005 of record JACQLK010000019.1, read on the forward strand.
AATTTATCTCGCCGTCAAAGTTTATCTCTTCGAGTTTTCTCGGGTCGTTTCTCAGATAAAAATTATACGGCAATTCTTTGCCCTGATAAATTACCGGAAAAGCTGTCCTGTAAAAAACCAAACTTCCCTCTTTTGTTATTTCGTAGTTCACGCCGTTGTAATCAAACGTCTTGACTGCGTTTGCCGTGAGTTGCATTGCGATAAGCGCAACAAATAATCCCCCTATGATCATAAGGACGATTTTCAGCATGTTGTTCTCTTCTTTAACTTGTTTTTCAGAAGGATTGTCGGGCATTGTCTCGACAGTCTCCGTCTTTACAACTTTTTCCCTTCCGTCTTTAACAACGTCGAAATATTCAACTATTTCTTCTTTTTCCCGGGAGGGTTTCGCTTTTCTTTTGTTTTCTTTTTTAGATTTTCGCGGCATTTTTGCTCTTTTAAAAATTGATTTTTGAGGTTTTTAATCTTTTATGTTGTCTCAGATTTGTTTAAAAAATGACACATGTTTAAATTCATGCAATTAATTCGGCTCGCTTTCTACTCCCGACTTCGCGCGAGTTATTGATATTTTTTATTATTCTCTGCCGCGAAATCGCTCGGCTCGCACAATAAATGGGGATAACGATAAATCCGTGGTTTTGCATTAACATTATTATTAATATGCGAACGAAGTGAGCGACTATTAAAGGAGAGGTTAGTGTAAGGGGAAACTTGGTTCCCCTCAATGCGAACGACAAAGGAGTGAGCCAATTTATTTTCTTTAATAAATCAGGGCAATTCGGGGGTTTTTTAAACAAAGCCGATTGTCGTTTTCGTAATCTGCCTGCGAAATTAATTTTCAACGCCGAGAATTTTAAACAAAAATTCGTCTGTCATTTTAACAAGGTTTTCTTTTTTTCCTTCTATCAAAACGCAATTCTTTTCTTGAAGGATTTTGCTTTCATTTGACTCTTTTATAGTTATATAATTTTCATCACAACTTTTATTTTGAGAATTTTCTATTTCGGAGAATTGCGCCAAATTCACGCGAATTTCCGATTCAGAGATTATGTCTTCGGAATTTATGTAAATTGTTTTGTTTAGGTAATTTTCCAAGCCATTCAGAATCGCGCCGGTTTTTTCAACTTGATTGGGGTTGTATTTGAAGATGAAGCTGTTTCCGTCTTTGTTCAAAACCCAGAATCCGTTTTGAAACGAGAATTCAAATCCGTTGTAATTTATTTTTTGGACATTTGCGGGATTTCCGGAATTTGAATCTTGGTTGTCGTTCGCAAGAAAAGAATACTCCGCGACGCTGAAAAACATTATGAATATCAAAAAAATCCCCAGAATTATCTGGTTTCTTCTCACTTTTTTTTCTTCCGCGCGCTTTGAAAGGATATCTCTCATTTCCGAACCTCTGCGGGGAAGACGCGAAAATTTTTAATTTTTTTCATGATTTCAATTATTCAGATTACTATTAAAATATTGTTATTGGGAATTGTCGCGATTTATTTTAAAGATTCATCCCTCCGCCAGTCCCGCCTACCCGCAATCCCTCATTTTGGATTCCATAAATTTGACGCAAATTAACATTTTTTTCAGCGAAGCATCGCGAGAAACGCCGACGGCGCGTCGCGAAATAATCGTCATTCTTTTTTATTGCAAATTTAAACAAAATCTATTTATATTTGTCTGAATCAAAACACTCGCGCAGTTGCTCGCTATGGCAAAAATCAAAATAAGTTGCCCGTTGATTGATAAAACAATGTTATCCGTCAAAACCCCATTAACATTTCCCCAAAACCGGGCGGCGTTTATTGGAATTCAAAATTTGATTTGTGCATTAATCCCCTTTCAAAGCTCCCGCTAAGGAATAAAAAAAGAAGAAAAATATAAAAATAAAAATTTTGGATTTAAGCCGAACTGTTAGTTGTGCTTGATTCCGTTGTTTGAAGAGTGGCGCTTGTCGCTGATGTTCCCAGATATTTGGTGCTTGAATCGGTTTTTACCGTCTGCGTTCTCAAATATTTTCCTGCGTTTGCAGTGTCTGCAACATCATAACCCGCAACCAACAATGCAACCTTTCCTGCCGTGTAAGCATCGCCGAAACTTTGGATCAGGAATTGTCCTGAACCAGCTCCGGTTTTCTCGGTCCACATTGAACCGCAGTATGCTCCGCCGACAAGTTTGGCAGCAACGCTGTTTATGCAACTTCCTCCAACTACGACCAAGTTCTTTGTTGAAACCGAAGTTACTTCAGAGTCCTTTACAAGAACATCGCCAAGTTGTGTCGCTCCTCCTCCGGAAACTGTTCCGGCTGTTATGCTTGCATCAGAAGCAGCAATGTACAATTCAGCATATACCTGTTCATCAGGGTAGCTGATTATTGCAGTTGTTTGGTCTGATTCAGATGAATCCGTGCTTGAGATTGTTCCCCACAAATCAACTTGCTTTGTGACATCATTATCACTTTTCAATGTATGTGTCCAAGTTGCGGAATCATTTTGCCACGTGTCTGTAATATCAGAAACTCCCATTCCATCGTCAGAACTTCCACCTAACTCCAACTCAACAACAAGGGCGTTGTAGACATTGTTGTCATCTTCTTCTTCCCATACTATTAATGCTGGTGAAGTTATGTCAGAAGTTGCATTGTTTGCTCCTCCAGGTACTCTAAGACTCACTTTTATTTCTCCTTGTGTAGAAGTGTTTCTGATGCTATAAACCAAATTGCCCATAGTTACAAGGGCAGTATAATCCTGAGCAGCAGTTTGATTGGTTTTAATTGTAGTTGAAGTTCCGTCTGTAACATTGAACTCTCCGCTAGTAGCAACAGCAGCTCCCGAGGATATTGTAACTGTTTCATAACCATCTCCATCGGGGAAATGTAATGTTGTGATATTCTCGTTGGAGAAATTTCCATTTCCTGAGGGGGCAGTGCTATTCAGATTAATTGTCAATGGCTCGTAAAATGCCACATTCGCACCTTTGCTTGTTTCAATTCCAGGATACAAAACTCGTCCACCGCTTGCGCTGTCAGGACCGTTAACTGTAATATTAACAAATTCTGCAGTCGCTCCGGAAGGTCTGTTTGGAATTGTGACTGTGTAGTCAAAACCGCCCACAGACATTGTTCCGACGCCATCGGCGCCAAGTGAATGGTCTGTGCTTTCTCCGGTAGCTACATCTTGAACCGTAATCTTCACATCAGAAGATGAGTTGGATGTGCTTACTACTTTTAGCAATCTGGCATTTTCCTCGTTACCCACGATAAAGTAATCATCTTTGTGCAATATTTCCGCTTCTAAAACAGAAATATTAAAGATATTATCTCCATCGTAAGATAATTCTGGTGTTCTGGATTGAGTTGAATTAACAGCCCACACAGTATTTATTACTTCTCCTCTGTAGTCCGTGAACTTCACGCTCATCTCATCATCACCGCTGTTGGCAATTTCAATTAGTTCTCTTGCCGTTGAATCCTCAGCTATATTTAAGCCCGGGAAATCCAATTTGATTGTTCCAAACACAGGGTCTGTGTAAGAACTTCCTGGCAAGATTGCATCTTCATCAGATGTTGGCGCGTCAAAACTTATTACAAGCTTCGTTAAAGAAGTTGCAGTATCAAGTCCGTTTGCTCCAGCAAAGTCAACTAATGTTCCGTCAACCACTTCAGTATTCTCTCCGAGTAATACCGGTTGTCCGTCTTCAAGAGTTATTTTGTCAGCTCCTGCTATAATGCTTGCAGACAATTTTAAATTTGTCTCATCCGCTGTTATTACAGCAATTGTGATTCCATTAATCTTTTTTGACTTGGCTTCATCAATTTCCTTGCTTTCGCTTGTTCCCGCGCTGTTTGTAACTTTTACAGTTGCGGCACTATCTGAAGCAGAAACCAATTCAATAGTGTATGTTGCTCCTGCGACAGTTACATCTGTTGTTGGCGCATCACTTGACAAGTCAACTTTTTCCGCGCTTTTTAAAAGCACAATCGAATCAGAATCGCTATCCGCACCGACAGTTATGTCCATTCCAAATAACTTGAACGATTCTCCCTGCGAATCCGCATGAGAAACGTTTATTGCCTTGTTGAAAGTCGCTGTAAGGTTGAACATTGGATTTGCATCAGTTGTACTCGTTGTTAAAGCAATCACTGGATCATCCGAACTTTTTGGTTGATTGTTAAAAGTCACTTTCGGATTTGGTCCAATCTCAACAGATTGAGTTATCGTGGCATCAACATTTCCAGAAAATGTTCCATCAATCAATGCAATTGGCATCTGCTCTTCTCCCACAGTACTTCTAATTGTGTTAAGAGAATCGTTGATGTACAGTTTTGTACCTCCTGTAAATAAAGCAACTGCTTCTCCTGTAACGCTTCCTGATGTTGTTCCGCTTGTCGAGCCCATAAAGGACTGCAAGTTCGTTTGTATGCTTCCCGCTTCAACAGCGTCAAGTATTGAGACCCCGGAACCGGTACCATAAACAATTGCCACGTTTGCCGCGCCTCCAGACACGAATGGTGCCGGGTAGTTTGCGGCAGCAGCAACGCCCATAGTCATTCCAACCATCAATCCGCTACTTACTATTGCCGATATTTTTTTGAAATTTATCATTTTTTCTTTTTATTAACCTCCTTTCACACATATTACTATGTTGTCAATGACAACCCTCCAGTTCAACTAAGCAGCATAGGGTAATCCGCCTCATTGAATGAGCATAATGTATCCTAACACCCTATTAAGAACGCCCAAACGAGGAGCGTATCATCCAAAACCAGTTTTTCTTTAAAAAGCTTTCCCAAAAAAACTCCCCGAGAGAAGAAAAACACCAATTTTTCCAGGTTTTACTTATAAAGATTGTGTTGCTACTAAAAAATAAATAGAGTTTAGTTCTATTTTTTATTTCTTTAAACCAAAACATTTATTAAATTTAAAATATATATGGTATAAAATAACATATATGTAGATAAGATGGGTTATAAATCATAATTAATCAAAATATGGCGGAAAAAACAAAAACAAGGGAGATTTTGATAAAGGAATCATACGGAGCATTTGACTTATTCCGGAAATCGGGCGTTTCAAAATCGGATTACGATTTCTCTGGAATAGCCGCCTTAAGACATTTATTGAGCAATGAAAAAGCCCGCATTTTGGATGCTATAAAAACGAAAAGCCCCAAGTCGATTTACGGACTTGCGAAAATTCTCGGAAGAAACTTCAAGTCGGTAAGCGAAGACATAAAGCTTCTTGAAAGATTCGGCTTCATTGAATTGGTTGAGGAAAAGACGAAAAACAGAATAAGGCACAAGCCGGAAATTGCCATTGATGCTCTCATCATAAAAGTCCAGATTTAATAATACGCTTTGAAAGTTATGTCTATCAGCGTTCCGCCCCTGAAAAATTCCTGAACTCCTCCTTTGGAGTTTTCAGTCGCGTTTCCGCCAGCAAGATTTAAAATCGTCTCGTTCCTGTCGTTGAAAATCGCCAGTTCATATCCTTTTACAGGTCTTTCTTCTCCGACAGGCCAGCTTTGATGGATTATTCCGCTCAATTCAGAATCCAAGACATCACAACTGTTTCTCCCGCCTGCGCAATTCTCGTTTTTGTCGCAGGAAAATATCAAATCCCTAATCTGAAGGTTTTCTATTTCGTTCCCGCATTCGCTCGTGTATTGCAAAAACGATTGGATAAAACTCTCGACCTCGTAGCTCTCGACCGTTTCTTTATTTCCTCCTCTGAGGGAAAATCCGAGGAAAACCAGAATCACTATCGCGACTATAATTATGATTAGCGCGAATCCGACCATTTCTTCCTGTCCTAATTTATTTTTTACTTTCATTTTTTCTTTTTAAATTTTTTAATAATTTTAATCGCTTCTTTAAGTGATTCAACGGGTTTTTTATGAGCGTGAGTGTCTATATGATTTCCTTTAACGCAAACGGTTACACAATATGAAACGCTTTTAGGGGGTTTTTTCATAGTATTGTTATACTTGTTTCCATTTCCATCCGTCTTTGACGGATGGCAAACCGCCATTAAGTTTTTCTTGTTTGATTAATTGATTATTAGAGCCGAGATACTCGGCTCTTGAAAGTTAAATCTTAGTTAGAAC